>URLP01000016.1 GCA_900548635.1 uncultured Megasphaera sp. | reverse complement strand
TGCCGCAAAAATCCAAGAAGAAAAAGAACCGCAGGGCAGCTGGCCGGCACCGCTGCGCCCGCTGGAAATCAGGGTCTATCCCTATCTCCATTTCCACGAAGCCATGGACAGCAAGATCAAGAAAATCCCCGTCTACACCGCCATCGGTGCCATTTCCAAACCGATGCAGCACGCCGTCGTCGCCACGGAAGACCGCCGCTTCTATGACCACGGTGCCGTCGATCCCATCGGCATCATCCGCGCCGTCCTGGTCAACATGGAATCCGGCGAGACCGTCGAAGGCGGCAGCACTATCAGCCAGCAGGTCGTCAAGAATGTCTTCCTCTCCCAGGACCGGACCATGGCCCGCAAAGCTCAGGAATTCGTCATGGCCTTCCTGCTCGAACATTACTACAGCAAAGATGAAATCCTGGAAATCTATCTGAATACGGCCTACTTCGGCGCCAATGCCACGGGCATCGACGACGCAGCCCGCACGTACTTCACGACGACGCCGGAAAAACTCGACCTGGCCCAGTCCGCCATGCTCGCCGGCCTCGTCCAGGCTCCGACCTACTATAACCCCCTGAAGAACTACGACGCCGCCAAAGAGCGCCAGAAAACCGTCCTCACCCTGATGAGCGAACAAGGCTACATCAGTCCTGAGCAAGGAAAAGACGCATATAATGAAAAATTGGGATTGTAAAAAAAGCCGCTGCATTGCACAGCGGCTTTTTTGTGGTTCATTTTACGTGGTTCGTTTGCCGAAAAATTCACGCATCCAACGACAAACGAATCACGACTCACGGCAAACGATTAATTGTCTTCAATAACTTTCCCAGGGTTGAGGATCCAGTTCGGGTCTACAGCGCGTTTGATGGTCTTCATCAGGTCGAGTTCGGCCGGGTCCGTGTATTCTGCCATGTATTTCAGGCGTTTCAGGCCGATGCCGTGTTCGCCCGAGAGGCGGCCGCCTAAGCCGTAGACGTATTTGTAGGCTTTGGCGCGGAATTCTTTCAGCTGTTTTTCCCAGTCTTCGTCACTCATATCGCACTTGAGAATCTGGAAATGGAGGTTGCCGTCACCGGCATGGGCCAGGCAAAAGACGCGGAAATCGTAGTTCTTGCTTTCTTTGACCAAAGTCTGGATGCAATCGGCGATCTTCGTGACCGGGACGACGAGGTCTTCAGAGGTTGCCACTTTAGAGAAGACACGCGTGCTTTCCAGGCAGTTGCGGCGGACTTTCCAGACGCGGTCGTCGGCTTCGACGATATCCGTAGCGCCACATTCTTCACAGACAGCGGCCAACTTTTCCATCTTGTCATCCAGTTCATCTTCGTTAAAGGTTTCGATGGAAATGATGTCATAACAGCCATCTTCATAATGAGGCAGCTTCAAATCGCTGTAGTCGCTGGCGCTGCGGACAAAGTTGTTGTCCATGAATTCGACAGATGTCGGGTTGAGGCCGGCTTTGATCAGTTTCGGTACGAGGGCCGTTGCTTTGGCGAGATCCGTGAAGACGGCGAGGACGTCGAGTTTGTACGGCGGCAAAGGAACGAGCTTCAGCGTCGCTTTGGTGATAATGCCCAGAGTGCCTTCGGAGCCGATGATCAGCTGATCGAGGCAGAAGCCGGTCGAGCATTTTTTAAGCGTAGCACCGAGATGGACGATCTTGCCTGTCGGCAGGACGGCTTCGATGGAATAGACCTGATGACGCGTCGTACCGTAGCGGACGGCTTTGTTGCCGCCGGCATTGGTGGCCAGGTTGCCGCCGATGAGGCAGCTGTCGGAACTGCACGGGTCGCCGGCATAAAGGAGGCCTTTTTCATGTGCGGCGTTCTGGATATCGATGGTGCGGACGCCGGCTTCAACGGTCATGTACATGCCGTCTTCGTTCAGTTCGAGGATGTGGTTCATCCGTTCCATGAGCAGGACGATGCCTTTATAAGCCGGGACGGCACCGCAGCTGACGCTCGTGCCGGCACTGCGCGGCGTAACCGGGACGTTGTAGCGGTTGGCAATCTTCATGATTTCCGAAACTTCCTGCGTGTTTGCCGGCAGGACGACGACTTCCGGCGTCTTCCACATCGAAGGTGCCAGGCTTTCGTCGGATTTATAGACATCCAGGACATCGGCATCGGTCTTAACATATTTATCGCCAACGACTTTTTTCAGTGCGTCGATGACTTCGGCTGTAACTGGATTGTATTCTTTCATCGTAAAATCCCCTTTACTTTTTAATGAAATTTGCAACTTTAATTTCACCTATTGCAACTTTTCCTCGTGAATTGTAAATATTATAGTACATAAACGGCCGTTTGTCTTGGATTTTACAAAAAAAGATATATATAGTTTAGTCATTTTAAACAATGCATATTAGTAATAGATACGGTAAAACGTATAACTTTTGGCTATAGAAAAAGGGCTGCCGCAAAGCGGCGAGCCCTTTTCGTGATTCGTTTGGCGTGATTCGTTTGCCGAAAATTTCCCGCAAAAACGGTCTACGTTCCACGGCAAACGACACACGGCGCCGCAGGCGCCTAAAGTACCGGGAAGGTGGCGGCGGCGTGGCCCATGACGGTGACTTTGTAGTCGGCTGGGAGGTTGGCTTTCGCTTTGTTCCAGGCTTCTTCCAGGGTCGTTGCCGGGATGAGGCCGCTGTTGCGGATGATGTCGAAGTTTTCCGGCCGCGTGACGACGTAGACTTCTTTCAGGGAGCGGAAGATGCAGTGCGATTTGAAGGCGACGAAGGCCGGGATGGTGAAATCGGCGCGCAGATCCCGTTCAAAAGCGTCCATGTCGCTGCGGAAGAACCAGTCCGTGAAAATGGCCGGTTCCTTGATGTCCGGGCAGTCGAGGGTCAGGATCATGGAGCCGCCGGGCTTGGTCGCAAAGGTGGCATTCATGGGCGCCTTCATGCTCTGGTAGAGGTTCATGTCTTTCGGATAACCGCCGGCCGAGGCGATGGTGATATCCGCCAGTTCCTTGATGGGGATGCTGGCAATCTGCAGCAAGTCGTCGCAGCCCTTCTTCCAGGCATCGTACCAGTGGCCGCCGACGACTTCGAAAAGGTCGCCGTCTGCAGAAAAGACGGTATTCACGAGGAAGCAGGGATTAAGCATGGCCGCAGCCTGCTTCATGTCGTCGTGGAGCGGGTTGTCGTTAAGGAGGCTCGTTTCGCATTTCGGATTGCAGCCGCCGCCGAATTCTTCCGTCAGGGCCATGGCATGGTTGCGCATGATCGTGTCGTAACCGGCAATGCCCGGCAGGACGGCTTTGCGGCCGCCGCCGAAACCGGCCATGGGATGGAAGGAGACGGCACCGGTAAGGATGACTTTGTCCGCCTTGACAGCATGGGCATTGAGATAGACGTCGTTGCCATAAGTCGTCGTACCGACTTTCACGAGCTGCGCCGCGTCGCGGCAGTCGTGGCTGATGACCTTCAGGCGCTTGACCATCTCTTCGCCGCAGACGATGGCATCTTCTTCCGGCGTGTGGGCGCGGTGCGTCCCCTGGGCCGTAATGACCGTGATCTGTTCGTCCTTGACGCCGGCCTGGTTCAGTTCATCGACGATGACCGGCAGCATCTGGGCCGTATGGACGAGGCGCGTAATATCGCTGACGATGATGGCTACGGTATCGCCGGCTTCGACGACGTCCTTTAACGGCGCGCTGCCCACAGGATGGCGCAGGGCTTCGCGGACTGCTGCTTGTTCATCAGCTACGGCTGCGACTTTGTTCCCGTGCAGATCGTACAAAACATGACTTTCATCGAGCACGACATCCTGCGTGCCCTTACCAAATGGCAATGAAAAAGATTTCATAAAAGCATCCCTCTTTACTTTTTATTTTTAATATCTAATGACTATACTATTATAAATTAAAAAAACACTCCGGGCAATGGGCTAAAATAAGTTCCATCTGCCCATATAAAGAGCTACTAAAGAGCGGATGAAAAGGCAGACAAATAAGATGTACGTCAGGATATAAAGAAAGTTTTCAAAGTCATCCATGTGTTCCGATTTTTCATGGACATGGTGAAAGTGATTGATGAGGAAATGTCCCATACGACAGTCGCATCCTTTCTTTATTTTCCTTTATGGGGAAAGAGTTCATGTACACGACGGGCTGATTCTTCGTCTTTGCTGATGCCCTTGAGCAGGGTCCGTTCCGAATTTTCCATGTGCTTCTTGGCCACTTTGCGGGCCATGGCGCTGTTGTGGTCGGCAATGTTTTCCACTAACTGCCGGTGTTCTTCCCAGGTCGCTGCCAGACGGCCGGGATAATGCATGGATATGGAGCGGAAGCGCAGCATCTGTTCGCGCAGGTTGTTCAAAATATCGACGAGGCGCTGGTTGCGGCTGGCGTGATAGAGGACATCGTGGAAGCGGACGTCGGCATCGACAATCTTCTCGAAGTCATCGTTGTCGATGTATTCGTTGATTTCGACGAGAATCCGTTCCAGGTATTCCAGTTCGTCCGGCGTGATCCGTTCCGCTGCCAGGCCGGCAGCCAATTCTTCCAGGGCGCTGCGGATTTCAAAAACCTGGGCGATATCCTTGAGGGAAATATCGGCGACGTACGTGCCGCGGCGGGGCACCATGACGACGAAGCCTTCCAGTTCCAGTTTGCGGATGGCTTCGCGGATTGGCGTGCGGCTGACGCCGAGTTCATCGGCCAGCTGGATTTCCATGAGCCGTTCGCCGGGCTTTAAGACACCGTCTTTAATGGCCTGGCGCAGCGTTTCGCTGACGACTTCGCGCAGCGGCTTATACGCATCTAATTTAATAGGTTCTAATTTATGCTGTCTCTTTGGCGTTTTCATCATTCGTTCACTCCACCTTCTGCTCCATGTACTGCCTTTGTCATATACGTATCGACGTCCGTCCAGGACGCAGCCTGACGGCGGACCTCCCCTTCCCGCTCGTGCGGGACCAGGGCGAAGAACGTCGGGCCGCTGCCGGCCATGAGCGGCCGCAGGCCCGCACTTTTGAGAAGCTGTTGGCACTGCGCCGCTTCCGGTACGTCAGGGATGACCAATTCTTCAAAAGTATTGCCCATGGCCGCCAGCAGCGCGTCAAAGTCGCCGCACCGCACAGCCGCTTCCACATCATCGACGGCGACGGGGGCCGTCTCTTTCTTTTCGTCGAAAAGGGCATAGGCTTTTTTCGTCACGACGGCGGCATGGGGATGGACGATGAGGACCGGCCATTCCGGCAGGTTCGGCAGGGGCCGCAGCTCTTCGCCGATGCCTGTGCCGCGCATCGTACCGCCGCAGATACAAAAAGGCACATCCGCACCGAGGGAGGCGCCGAGGCGGCAGAGTTCGGTCTCTGTGAGATGCAGCTGCCAGAGGCGGTTGAGGCCGCGCAGTACAGCGGCACAGTCTGTACTGCCGCCGGCGAGCCCTGCGGCGATGGGGATGCGTTTTTCAAGATGGATGTGCACGCCCAGATTGTCCTTTTTATACGGACAAAGTGCCTGCCAGGCACGATAGGCCAGATTCGTCCGGTCACAGGCCAGGCTGCCGGTGGAGCACGTCAGCGCAAAGGAATCGCTTTCTTCGAGGGTAATCGTATCGGCCAGGCCAATCGATTGGAAGATGGTGTCGATATTGTGATAACCATCGGCACGACGGCCGGTGATCGCCAAAGCGAGATTAATTTTTCCGTATCCTGTTTCTACTATTTTCGTCATATTTAACTCCGTGTATAAAATGTGCATTCCGTATTGATTAAAAATTTTCCTATGTTATAATGAGACAACAGCAGGGCTGTGCTGCCTTCTCGGCATCCGCCCCGAATGCACACTCTTATCATTATACTATAATGATTATACCGTTTTTTCCTTTATTTTACAATTATTCATTCATTACGGAGGAAAAAAATTATGAAAACCTTGACTTCGCACACGCTCTGGGAACTCGCCGTGCCGTACATCGCCTCTTTCGTCGGCAGCCTCGTCGTGGCCATCGGCATGAATGCCTTCTTCATCCCCTTCCACTTACTGAGCAGCGGCCTCAGCGGCGTAGCCATCATGATCTACTTCCTGACGGGCCTGCCCGTCGGCGTGGGCATCTTCATCCTCAACATCCCGATCATGATCGCCTGCTATAAATTCATGGGCCGGCGCTATACCATCCTGAGCATCGTCGGCACAATCATGCTCTCAGTCCTCGTCGATGCCACAGCTTTCCTCTCGACCTGGGACATCATGCACGACTCTATGCTCTCATCCATTACGGGCGGCATCCTGGCGGGCATCGGCTTCGGCATCATCTATAAGTACAACGGCAACAGCGGCGGCCTCGACGTCATCGGCGCCATCGTCAAGAAATACTACTCCCTGGAAATGGGCACGGTCACGATGATTCTCAACCTGGTCATCCTCCTGGCGGCTGCCTGGCTCTTCTCGCTGGAACGGGCCGTCCTGACCTTCGTCGCCATCTACATCGCCGCCTTCATCACCAATAAAGTCGTCATCGGCCTCAAACAGCGCAAGAGCGTAATCATCATCTCCAACAGGGCCACGCCCATCGCCCAGGTCCTGATGCGCTACGTCGGCCACGGTGCGACGTACCTCCACGGTCAGGGCGCCTACACCATGCAGGACAAGCGCGTCATCTACGCCGTCATCAAACTGACGGAAGTGGCCAAGGTCAAGGAAATCGTCAATAAGCTCGACCCGCAGGCCTTCATGATCATCAGCGATGCCTCGGAAGTCGTCGGCCGCGGCTTCACAACATCGCCCGTCAAGTTCCACCAGTACCCGGGTGACGCCCTTTCCATGCCGCACACCAAGAAGAACATGCCGCCGGAATACTAGGCGCCCACGGCATAAAAAAAAGCTGCGCATCAATTGCGCAGCTTTTTTTATGCCTATTATAATCTGATTTCGTTCGTATCGCGGTAGATGAGCCATTCTGCGATGTTGTTGGCGTGGTCGGCCATGCGTTCGATATATTTGACGACGAGGACGAGGTCGATGTAGTCCTTGGAGTTTTCCGGATGAGCCGTCATTTCTGTGGCCAGGGTTTCCATCAGGTTGTTGAAGGCCTGGTCGACGATGTCGTCTTTATCGCGCATCAGGCTGGCCTGGGACGACGTGCCCCGTTCTTTGTAGAAGTCGATGACGTCGCTGACCATAGAGGCCATGACGCCGTACATTTCCTTCATGCCCTGCGGCAGCGGTACGTCGTGATGGGTCTGTTCCAAATGGATGACGTAGTGGCTGATGTCGGCGCAGTGGTCGGCAATGCGTTCTAAGTCGGAGAGGATTTTCAGCGTTGCCATGAGACCGCGGTAATCAGCCGCTACGGGACCCTGCATCATACTGATGGTCAAGTCCTTCTTCATGCAGTTCTTGACCATATCGTCGATGGCGTCGTCGCCATCATAAATACGCTGCGCCATTTCGATATCCTTGCGTTCCAGCGCCTTCCAGGTGCTGTCGACGGCCTGTTCGATTTTCAGGCACAAGTTAATCATATCCTGTTTCAATTCGCCTACAGATTTTTCGTAAATTTCCAGCATTTCTCTGCTCCCCTCTTAGCCGAACCGGCCCGTAATGTATTCTTCCGTCTTCGGATTGGACGGATTGGTGAACATTTTCAGCGTATCGTCAAATTCAACCAGTTCCCCTAAGAGGAAGAAGGCCGTCTTGTCGGAAATACGGCGTGCCTGCTGCATGCTGTGGGTGACGATGACGATGGTGTACTTATCTTTCAGTTCCAGCGCCAGGTCTTCGATTTTCTGCGTCGAAATCGGGTCGAGAGCCGACGTCGGTTCGTCCATGAGGATGACCGACGGCGCCGCCGCCAGGGTACGGGCGATGCAGAGACGCTGCTGCTGGCCGCCGGAGAGGCCGAGGGCGCTCTTATTGAGACGGTCCTTCATTTCGTCCCAGCAGGCTGCCTGGCGCAGGCTCTTTTCGACGATGGCGTCGAGTTTCTTCTTGTCCTTGACGCCCTGGATGCGCGGGCCGTAGGCGATGTTTTCGTAAATGCTCTTCGGGAACGGCGTCGGCTGCTGGAAGACCATGCCGACACGGTAGCGCAGGGCCAAGGGGTCGACTTCCTTGAAGATATCCCGGCCTTCGAAGCGGATATCGCCGGTGACGCGGCAGCCTTCGACCCAGTCGTTCATGCGGTTCAAAGTCTTTAAGAAGGTCGATTTGCCGCAGCCCGACGGGCCGATGAGAGCAGTGATTTCATTTTTCTTGATCTTCATGTTGATGTCTTTCAGGGCCTGGAAATCGTTGTAAAAGAGATCCATGTGAGCGACATCAAAGGTATATTCGGCACTGCCGGCAGCTTCCTGTGCTTTTTCCTGCACGGCTTCGGCAGCCTGTTTCTTTTCAATCGTCGCTGCGGCAAAGCCGGTGAGCGTCGTAGTAGTATCGGACATTATTTACTTCCTCCCATTTTCTTGTCGATTCGGTAGCTGAGGTAACGGGCAGCCAGGCTGAAGACGAGGACCATGATCATCAGGATCGCCGAAGAAGCGGCGGCCTGCTGGGCAGCGTCGGGCTGCAGGGCTTCGGTACGCAGGGCCCAGATATTGAGGGCCAGCGTTTCGCCCGGGCGGAACGGGTTGAGGGCACATGAGGTAGAGGTGATATCCCAGTTCGACCAGTTGATGTCAGTGGACATACCGGCCGTGAACATCAGGGCAGCAGCTTCACCGAAGCCACGGCCGGCGGCCATGATAAGGCCCGTCATGATGCGTGGGAAGCAGGCCGGCAAGAGGACATGCCAGATGGTCTGCCAGTGCGAAGCACCGAGACCGAGACTGCCGTTGCGGTAGCTTGAAGGCAGGTTGCGCAGGGCATCTTCCGTGACGGACGTAACCAGCGGCAGCGTCAGGATGGAGACGGCCAGGGCGCCGGCGAAGAGGTTCCACTGGGAACCGGTCATGACGATGAAGACCAGGTAGCCGAACAAGCCGACGACGATGGAAGGCAGGGATGCCAGGGTTTCGACGGCCATGCGGACCCAGTGTGTAATGCGGCCCTTCTTGGCATATTCAGCCAGGAAGATGCCTGCCGGGATACCCGTAATGGCACTGGCGACGAGAGCCAGGAAGACGAGGTAGACCGTATTGAAGAACATGCTGCCCAGGCCCTTAGGACCGAAGGACATCAGTTCCGGCGTCATGCCTTCGATGCCGCTGACGACGACGTGCAGGACGAAGGCGATGAGCAGGATGACGGCAAAGGCGGCACCGGCCACGAAAATGCCCGTCATGATTTTATCTTTGCGTTTCTTTGCTTCAACAGAAACCATCTTAACGGCCTCCTTTCAATTCAGAAGCAGCGTTGATCTGGTGAATGATGAAGATGAAGAGGAACGACAGCAGGAAGAGGACGAGAGCCATCGTCCAGAGAGCTGCGTTGTATTCGCCGCCTTCCATGGCGCCGCCCATATCCGCTGAAATAGCAGTGGTCAGCGTACTGGCAGGCAGGAAGAGGGATTTCGGGAAGACCTTCATCTGGCCGATGACCATGGCGACAGCCAGGGCTTCGCCGAGGGCGCGGGCCAGACCGAGGATGATACCCGTGAAGATACCGCTCTTAGCGGCCGGGAGAACGACGTGGGCTATCGTTTCCCAGCGCGTCGCGCCGAGGCCGTACGAAGCTTCACGCCAGGACTTCGGTACGGCAGCCATGGCATCGGCAGCCATGGTCGTAATGGTCGGGAAGATCATGATGGCCAGGACGATGCCGGCAGCAAGGACGGAGAAGCCGAAAGGCATGGGAAAGATTTTCCGCAGGACCGGGATGAGGACGGTCATGCCGACAAAGCCGTAGACAACGGAAGGAATGCCCGTAAAAAGTTCGATAGCCGGCTGGATGAGGCGGCGCCGCTGAGGCGTTGCGATTTCCGTCATGTAGATGGACGAAGCCAGGCTGAAGGGCAGGGAAATAATCAGGGACAGGAGACAGGTGACGAGAGAGCCTGCCAGGAACATGGCTGCGCCGACCTGACCGCCGCCTTCGACGGTATCACTCGGTTTCCACTGTCCGGAAAAGAGAAATTCTGTTACACTGTGGCCGAATACGGTGAACGTATCGGTCCCTTTGATAAAAAGAAAAGCGCCAATGAGAAGCGGCACCAGTGCCATACCGATGCCGCAAATCGTGATGAACGTCTTGGCTGCTTTCTCGTTGCGGTGAGCTCGCTGGACTACCGTATCGATTGCATTCATATCCGTTCCTCCAACTTATTAATGAACTTCTTTCGTCTGCATCTTCGAGCTTACGCCGTAGCCAAGTTCTTCGATACGTTTGCCGTAATCAGCACCCGTGATGTATTCGATGAAGGCTTTGACTGCCGGTTTCGGATCCTTGCTGGTGTAGATATGTTCATAGCCCCAGACACTGTACGTGCCGTTGTAGGTATTTTCCAGGGTCGGTGCGACACCGTCGATGGAAACGGCAGAGACCGTGTCATTGTTGAGCAGGTACGGCAGAGCGACGTAGCCGATAGCGCCCGGGTTCTGGGCAACGCTCTGGATGAGGATGCCGGAGTTATCTGTTTCCAGGGATTTATTGTCCGCTTCTTCCTGGCCGTTGATGGCATACTGTTTAAAGAGGGCACGCGTACCGGAGGTCTTCGGGCGGGTTACGAGGACGATCGGCATATCCTTGCCGCCGACATCTTTCCAGTTCGTGACTTTAGCCGTGAAGATATCCTGCAACTGCTGACGGGTCAGGTTGGTGACGCCCACATCTTTGTTGATAATCGTAGCGACGGTCATGACAGCGACTTTATGGTCTTCCAGTTTGGCCGCTTTGTCTTTATCAAGTTTCGTTTCCGCTGCAACATCGGAGTTGCCCATATCGACAGAACCATCGGAAACCTGTTTCAGACCCGTACCGGAACCGCCGGCATTAAGGGTGATGGTAACATCTTTGTTCTGGGCTTTATATTTTTCTGCAGCGTCTTTGACGAGAGGCAGCAGTGCCGAAGAACCGGAACCCGTAATACTGCCGGAAGCAGCACCCTGCTTCGGAGCATCACTCTTCTGCTGACTTCCGCAGCCGGCAGCACCGATAGCCATCGTAGCAGCAAGTGCAATCAAAACTAACTTTTTCAATTTCATAAAAAATCCTCTCCTTTTGGATAAGCGAATCTGAGATGTTCCTTGATTCTGAATACAGTCTTATCCTAACAAGGCCGTGTAAGGGATTTATATATGAATTGTAAAATATTGTAAAAAAGTTACAGCGGCAAGGACACGGTGATTTCTGTGCCCTCGTTTTCTTTGCTCTTGAGGCGAATTGTACCGTGGTGCTGTTCGACGATGTGCTTGACGATGGCCAGGCCCAGGCCGGTGCCGCTGATCTTGCGGGAACGGCTGGAGTCGGCGCGGTAGAAGCGTTCGAAGATACGGTCCTGTTTGTCTTCAGGGATACCGATACCCGTGTCGCGGACCGTGAAGTAAGCCCGGTGTGCATCGTGGCAGACCGTGATGTAGACGTGGCCACCGGGCCGGTTGTATTTGACGGCGTTGTCGATGAGGTTCATAGTCATTTCCCGGAAGAGGCCGCGGTCGACAAGGATCGTCGTGTCGTCCATCGTGCAGTGGATGGTCACTTTCTTCTCCATGAGGACCGGTTCCATGAATTCTACCAGTTCCTGGATGAAGTCCCGCAGGCAGAGCCGTTCCAGCTTCAGCTGGCGCTTGCCGTCTTCGATGCGGGCGAGGTGCATGATTTCTTCGATCATCTGCAGCAGGCGCAGGGCTTCCTTGCGGATGAGCGTGCCGAAGTGGATGACGTCGTCTTTATTCTTGAAGAGGCCCGTCGAAAGGACTTCGGCAAAACCGCTGATCGATGTCAGGGGCGTCTTCAGTTCATGCGAGACGTTGGACGTGAATTCCCGGCGCAGCTTTTCCCGCTGTTCCGTCTCCGTCACGTCGTCGATGATGAAAAGGCTGCCGTAGAAGTCATCATCTTTATAGACGGGCTGGATGGTCAGGAGGTAGTGTCGGTCTGCCCGGGTCAGGCGCTTCGTAAAAGCCTCATCGATGTGTTCCATATAGACCCAGGGCGCATCGGGCAGCAGTTCTTTCAGGCTGCGCTGCAAAAGTTCCTGCGTCGTACTGCAGCCGAGGAAGTGGGCCGCCCGCTGGTTGAGGCCGACGATGCCGTAGGCCTGGTCCGTAAGGATGACGCCCTCCTGGAGGTTTTCCATAATCAGACGCATGATGTTGCGCTGCTGCTCCAAATTGTGCAGGTTATCCGTGATGGTCTGGCTCTGAAGAAAAATCTTATCGACTAAAGGCTGCAGTTCGTGATCGACGCGGGGCGGATTGTCCATAAGCACTGTCGGGTCATTGATTTTCTTGATGTATTGTGCCGTCTGGCGCAGGGGACTGAGGAGACTCGCCGTCAGGAGGCGCGATACTTTGACGCAGGCCATGGCCGAAAGACCGAGGAGAAGGAGCGCCCAGGGCAGGAGACTGAGGAAGTGGGCCAAGAAGGTCTCCCGTTCCAGACTGACCCTGAGGACCGTGCCGTCCGGCAGTTTGCGGGCATAGTAATAGTAGGCCTTGGAGATGGTCTGAGAATCGCGGACTGCCGTCCCTTCGCCGCCGTTCAGGGCAGCGCGCACTTCCGGCCGGGCCAGGTGGTTTTCCATACGGCTTTTATCGTAGTCCGTGTCGAAGAGGACGTCGCCGCGGGCATTGATCCAGGTCACGCGCAGGCCGTCCTTATCATGGGTGCCGAGATTCTGCAGATAAAAGGTCGTATCGTCGCCCTCTTCAATGACCGTCTCGACAATATCCATGGTCGCTTCCAGTTCCTGTTGGATCTGGTGCTGCATGGAATTCCAGAAGAACCACATCGAAATGAGCAGGGTCACGGCCATGCAGACCAGGCCCATGGAAAGGAGGCTCAAGTAGACTTTCCGCTTCATGACTCGCCTCCGATGACATAGCCGACGCCGCGCACGGTGTGGATGATTTTGCCGCCGTCACCGAGTTTCTGACGCAGGCTCTTAATGTGCATGTCGATGGTCCGGCTTTCGCCTTCATACGTAAAGCCCCAGACAGCTTCCATGATCTGTTCCCGCTTGAGGACGATGTCAGCGTTGACCAAAAGGTAGCGAAGGAGTTCGAATTCCTTGACCGTCAGGTAACAGGGCTTGCCGTCGACAGTGACGATATGTTTTTCCTGGTCCAGGGCGACGGGACCGTACGTATAGAGATTCGTTTCGGCGTTCTGCCGGTTCGAACGGCGCAGGACGGCACGAATACGGGAAATGAGCTCGACGATGCCGAAGGGCTTGCAGACGTAGTCGTCGGCACCACCGTCAAGGCCTTTGACGATATCGTATTCACTGGTCTTGGCCGTCATCATAATCACGGGCAGGGCCTTATAGGCCTGGCTCTTGCGCAGCTTGCCGAGAATTTCCGTGCCGCTTTCACCGGGCATCATGATATCCAGGAGCACCAGCGACGGCACCCGTTTTTCCAGAGCCGGCCAGAATTCCTTGCTGTCCGCAAACGTTTCGACGTCGAAATCCTGACTGCGCAGGGCATAACCGACGAGTTCCCGGATATTTTCATCATCTTCCACACAATAAATCAAAGGCATAAGGCGACCTTCCTTTCAGAAAAAGCATTTTTACTTATTTTATACTATTATAACGCAAAACAGATATGATTCATCGTAAAAAAGGGGTAAAAAAATAGTTTGAAGTTGAGAGTTTGATGTTTGATGTAGAAGGCTTTAAATTTAAAACCAACACTTCAAACTTCAAACTTCAAACTTCAAACTTTCTTTTAAAAATCAAAATCTTTTGCTTTTACTTTGATCTGCCATTCTTTGTCGACTTGTTTGTATGTAATGGTCGCAATGAAGGAGTGGAGGTCGCGGACCCAGGTGTAGTTGCGGTCCGAGACATGGTCGTTGTCGAGGTCCTGGGCCCAGGTGAAGATGACCGTGTCCCGCGGTGTCAGGACGTAGCCGACGGACATGCCGTGCTGGCGGGGATCATCGAGGGTATCGAAGCGGTACGGCGTGTAGCCGCTGACGTTGTGCTTCTTGTACCAGAAGCTGGTCCAGAGGCGGTCATTGATACCCTGGTTGAGGATGACACCGGAATAGGGATCGCGGCGCTGGGCGTTATCCGTCTGATACCAGTCCTTGCGGTAGCCCGCAAAGAAGCGCAGGTTGGCCCGCTGCCAGAGAGGAATCGGCGTGTGCGTGATTTCTGTGCGGAAACCTTTATGGCTGCCCGTCTTCACGCCGTCTTCTGCCCAGCGGCCCCAGTTGGCGCTGGAATCGACATAGATACCGCTGCTGCCGAAGTTGAGGCGCGGCGCGAAATATTCCAGTTCCGGCCACTTCGTAGCCCAGATGTTATCATCGTTATCCGTACTTTCTTCCTTGCTGTAGCCGAAGCGGAAGCTGCCGATTTTCGTATCTTTCTGGAGCTGTGCTGCCGGCTTGAAGCCATTCTTCGTGTTGATGGCGTAGCTGCCGTGGAAGGTAAGGTCGCCGGACTGATTGAGGGGGATGTCGGCGTAGCCGCGCAGGCCCAAACCGTCATCGCTGTTGTACGTCGGCCGCGGCAGGAGTGTGAAGAGATAGGGCTTCGTCTTTTTCGTATTATCCAGACGCCCTTCATAATGCCCGTACGTGAAGAGGCGGATATGCTTGAACCAGAGGGCCGTATTTTCAGCCGTGAACTTTTCGCCCGGATAGATGCGGATATCGTCACCGGTAATGTAATAGTCCGGCGTCTTGGCGACGGCGTGGGGCGTCGTGATCAGGCCGTGCTTAATATAGCCGATATTGTCATACATTTCGGCATCTGTGCCGCGGACGTAGGTCATGGGGCCGACGAAGCCTTCGACCTTGTCCATGGTCATGCTGCCGTTCTTGCTGTTATAGGTCACGTCCTTGCCGGTCAGGGCATTCGTTTCATTGACGTAGACCACAGGGCCTGTCGTGTGGTAGACGCCGTTCTTCATGTTGCCTTCGACATAGTTGGCGTGGACTTCATCCATGCCCTGCTTGATGTCGACATTGCCGCGGCTCTTGACGTAGCCGTCGGAGTTGCGGACCAGGAAGGTGTCGGCCGTCATGTGGACAGGCTGCTGCGGCAGGACGACATCCTGCTGGGCTGCCGCAGCATCGAGGTCGACAGGTATGATTTGCTTTGCTGTTACGGGAACGGCCATGACTTTATTTTTATGAAGTTGTACTGTGTCCGCTGCACCGGCCGAAAAGGTCAGGGGCAGCAGCGCTGCGATCATCGCCGCAGTCCACGTTTTATTCATTCGCGTCACCTGATGTATTGGATTGAATCGTTACGACCGGCTGGGCATCGCTGTTCGCCGGATGGTTGTCGAGGTCGACGGGCGTGACAGAACCATTCTTCAGGCCTTCCTGCAGGTCGCCGTTGCTGCTCTGCGGCGCATCGGCCGTACTGTCAGCCGTGCCGGACGTATCGACATCATTGTTCGTAACCGGACTGAATGTCGGTACAGCAACGCCGCTGGCGGCCATGTTGGCCGTCTTCATATCGTCCATGACGCCGTTTTCCTTGAAGCCGACGACTTCGGCATTGGCCTTCGTTTCGGCATACATTGTCGTCCCCGACGGGATATTGACTTCATTGCCGTGCACGAAAAGGCCGCCTACGAGGCCGACAGGCCCGAGGATGATGGCGCCGGCTGCAGAAGCACCGACGGCACCAGCCGTGCGCTTATATTCTTCTTTCGTCTTATCACCGACCGTCAGGGCTACGGGTGAGCCGTCGGCAGCGCGGACGTTGTCATAGGTGATTTCGATTTTCCCATCCTTGCCGAAGCGGCCGGACTTACGGGCTTTCGTAATCGTCCCCGATGCTTCCATGCCGCGCGGGATGGCGATGACGTCGCCGACCATGATGTCTTCAGCCACGGCAAAACGAACGACGTCGCCCTGCTGGGCCGTCTTCGAATCGAGAGGATCGATGTTGGTCATCGTCACCAGCGTATTGGCCGGAATCGTGACGGTCTGGGAAATATACTTCTTATTGCCCAGGAGCGCGTGGCGCAGGTTCCAGACGCGGCCTTCGAGGGAGCCGCTCATGGTCTTGCCGTCGATGCTCTGTTCCAGCGATTCGACGCGCGAAAGGAGGGGTTCATCCGTAATCTGGCCGGAATACTGCCACTGCATCAGGTTGACCGCCGTCAGCAGGGACAGATCCGAACCGGAATTGCCATATACATCCTTATATAGGGCATTCGTTTTATTTTCCAGACTGCCCGAGACCGTCGACTGGCCGTTGAGGAGCTTGTCCAGCGATGCGATGCGTTCGTTCAGAGAACCCGTCTGGGTCGTCCCGTAGACCGTCGTTTCTACTTTGTCGGCCTTTTCCAAAATCGTATAGTCAGCTGCACCAGCAGCCATAGTCCCGCATACAGCCATGACGGCCAGGATGCAGGCAGCTTTCTTTTTCCACATAGGCATAACCTCCAGGTTCATAGGATTCTATTTAATAGTGAATAACTGACGTTCCCTTCTTAAATGGATACTACCCCCATTATATCGGAGTTATATGTAAATTGCAATGATTGAGCCCGGCCTGTTCCCTTTTCTTTAATTAATAATTGTTTTCAACAAAATTTTTTTACAAAATTACTCTTGATTTTCTTAGAAGGCTCTGCTATAATGTAGGCATAACAAATAAAGATTATTTGTTAGTATCTAATTAGTATTCATTTAAAAAATGTATTATATTACTCAACGAATCAGGAGGAATGAATGATGAAAAAATTTGTATGCGGCGTTTGCGGTTATGTATTTGAAGGTAATGAAGCTCCGGAAAAATGTCCTCAGTGCGGCGCTCCGAAAGAAAAATTCTCTCTCGTTCCGGACGGCCCGAAAACCTATGCTGACGAACATCGTGTAGGCGTAGCCAAAGGTCTTGACGAACGCGTCGTCGAAGGCCTCCACCTCAACTTCACAGGCGAATGCTCCGAAGTCGGCATGTACCTCGCTATGAGCCGTGTTGCTGATCGTCAGGGTTATCCGGAAGTTGCCGAAGCTTACAAACGCATCGCTTTCGAAGAAGCCGAACACGCTGCTAAATTCGCTGAACTCCTCGGCGAAGTCGTAACGGATGACACGAAAGAAAACCTCGAAATGCGCGCTCTCGCTGAACAGGGTGCCTGCGCAGGCAAGAAAGAAATCGCAACCCTCGCTAAACAGCTCGGTTACGACGCTATCCATGACACCGTTCATGAAATGGCAAAAGACGAAGCTCGTCACGGCCGTGTATTCGACGGTCTCCTCGCCCGCTATTTCGCAAAATAATATATCTTGCTCCTTTCAAAAAAAGCTGTCGCTTCATGCGGCAGCTTTTTTCGTTTGTCGTGGTTCGTTCATCGTTTATCGAAGCTTCGTACAGCTACAGGACGAGGCTGTCCACAAAATTCACGCGGGCGTCCCCACATGGACGCCCCTACAAGGGCCCCTGGCAAGGCCCCTTTCCGGACTGCGAACTGCGGGCTGCGTCCTACCAACGACAAACGATGAACGGCCTACGATGAACGACGAACGACGAAATGCCCCTGCACGCTTACTGTACAGCTTCACAGATGACCCCGATGACGGCTTTGTCGGCTTTCGAGAGGTAGCGGCCTTTTTTGTAGGTCAGGACGACGTCCCAGTCGTCGAGATAGGACCGAAGCGTGAAGTAGCGCGGCGTGACGGCCGGCACGTGGGCGGCGGCGAGGCCGCTCGGGACGATGGCCGCACCGACACCGATGCCGGCCAGGGTCTGGGCCGTGGCCATATCCCTCGTTTCCAGGGCCACTGTCGGCGAGATGGCGAGGGCATCGATCAGAGAAAAGAAAGAATGGCGCAGTTCCTGGCCTTCCTTCATGACCAGGAAAGGCCGCCCGTCGAGGCAGCGGCTGTCGAAGACGGGATACTGCGAATGGAGGGCTTCCTGATAAATCATCTTTTCCCCCATGTCCCAGGCCGGCGAGACGGCCAGGAGCAGTTCTTCCTTGAAGAGCTCGATATAGTCGAGGCCGCTGTAGCCGACGGGCTTGACGGCAATGGAGAAATCCGTCTTCCCCTGAAGGGCGAAATCTTCCAGTTCCCGCGTCGTCCCTTCTTCCAGGCGGATGTCGATGTACGGATAGCGTTCATTGATGAGCGGGATGGCCCGGGCCAGGATGGTGGAACTGCGGTAATTGGAGCTGCCGATGCAGACCGTGCCGCTGACCGTATGGCCCAGGTCCTGGATACGCTGTTCCCGGACCTTGCAGAGTTCCTGGATTTTCCCTTCCACGTCCAGATAGATGCGTCCCGCTTCCGTCAGGGTCACGGGCTGATGGGACCGGTCGAAGAGATCCGCACCGATATGGTGTTCGATGCGGCGGATGAACTGACTCAGCGACGGCTGGGTGATGTACAGTTTCTCGGCTGCTGCCATAAAGCTCCCCGTTTCGGCAATCATCCGGATATATTCGTATTCACGTCTTTCTGAATCCATGAAGGCTCCTTCCCTTTTATGCATAATAATATTTCGTATTACTAATTATAACACGGATACTATAATTAGTATATGTGAAAACCACTTTGACGCCGTCTCCTTTCAAGGCTATCCTAAAGACAAGCTTGAAGGAGGTATTTTTTATGAAAGCATATCAAAATATTCTCGTCCCTGTCGACGGGTCCGATCATTCCCGGCAGGCCCTGCAGCACGCCATCGATATCGCCAAGATCACAGGCGCTTCGATCACCCTGCTGAGCGTCGCCAACATGGCAGAAGTCATCAACCAGTTCAGTCAGATTGAAAACACGAGCGAACTGACGATGGATGAAATTTCCGAGTCCGCCAAAGCGCAGAGCACGGACATCCTGAAAAAATTCGCCGCCCTCGTCCCCGCTTCGCTGACGATGAAGTCAGTCTTTGAACTGGGCGCGCCGGAAGTATCGATCCTGGAAGAACAAAAAGCGCTGCCGGCAGATCTCATCTGCATGGGCCGGGGCGGGAACCAGCCTCTGAAGAACTTCCTCCTCGGCAGTGTCAGCACGTACGTCGTCACGCACGCACCGTGCCCGATTCTCTTAGCCCGCGATGAAAAGAAAGGGCCCTACCGCCACATCCTGGTCCCTGTCGACGGTTCCGAATCGTCCCTGCAGGCCCTGGAACAGGCCGAAACCCTGGCCAAAGGCGACGGCGCTTCCCTGACCGTCCTCTATGTGGCCAGCATCAGCGACAGCCTGCATGACACGAAAGTGCCGGACACGATGGCACCGCAAAAACTGCAGGAACTGGCCGAACACATGAAGACCAAAGGCCAGAACGCCTTCCTGCGCTGCAAAAAGCAGCTTTCCTCAGACGTGCCCCTGCAGTGCCTCTACCGCATCGGTTCGCCGGGACCGGTCATTCTCCAGACCGCTGCTGAAGCCGACGCCGACCTCATCGTCATGGGCAGCCGCGGCCTGGGCCGCATCCAGAGCGTCCTCCTCGGGAGCGTCGGCCGCTACGTCTCCTCCCATTCGGGCCTGCCCGTTCTTATTTGCCGCTGATTTTACTGCATGAAGGAGTGTTTCCCTTGAATAAACTGACTTATACCGCTGAAAAAAAGAGCATCGAAATCCTCGTTAATCATATCCTCAAAGACAAAGACCCGGAAGGGCGCAAGAAGAAGCTCAAGCATCTGACCTTCGTCATGCAGCACCTCTTCGGCGACTTATTCGAAGACAGTTCCTTTGAAGGTGCGTGCCGCCTCATCGATGAAGGCGGGAAATGGTTCCAGTTCCTCAACCGCGCCCTGGACACGCTCAATCCGAACGTCGTCAAGACGGCCGTCATGGACCTGGGCTTCGAAGCGGGCTTCGCCGGCCTGCGCGTCCGCGATGCGGCCAAAGCGAAATACCACTGCAACATCCCCTGGGCCATTCTCTTCGATCCGACGAGTGCCTGCAACCTCCGCTGCATCGGCTGCTGGGCTGCCGAATACGGCCATACCCTGAACCTTTCCATGGACGTCATGGATAAGATCGTCCGCGAAGGCCGCGAACTGGGCTGTCATTTCTACCTCCTCACGGGCGGCGAACCGCTGGTCCGCAAAGCAGATATCCTGAAGCTCTGCCGCAAATACAGAGACTGCGAATTCCATGCCTTCACGAACGGCACGCTCATCGATGAAGACTTCTGCAAAGAAGTCACGGACGTCGGCAACCTGAGCTTCTCCATCAGCATCGAAGGCTTCCGCGAAGTCAACGACAGCCGCCGCGGCCAGGGCGACTTCGACAAAGTCATGCACGCCATGGACCTTTTACGCGAACACGGCATCGTCTTCGGCACGTCCATCTGCTACACGCGCAACAATATCGAAACAGTCACATCCGATAAGTTCCTCGACCTCCTGATCAGCAAAGGCGCCTGGTACACGTGGTACTTCCACTACATGCCCGTCGGCAACGACGCTTCCGTCGACCTCCTGCCTACGGCCCAGCAGCGCGCCTACATGGTCCGCCGCGTCCGTG
>URLP01000015.1 GCA_900548635.1 uncultured Megasphaera sp. | reverse complement strand
GGCGGTCCGATGCTCGCCGGCCGTCACAACGGCCAGAACATCAGCGTCAGCACGATGTTCGAAGCTGCCGGCAAAGTTGAATCGGGCCAGATGACGCCGGAAGAAATGCACCAGATGGAATTCCAGGCCTGCCCGGGCTGCGGTTCCTGTGCCGGCCTCTTCACGGCCAACACGATGAACTGCATGACCGAAGTCCTCGGCATGGGCCTGCCCGGCAACGGCACGATCCCTGCGGCCTACACGGGCCTGCGCCGCATGCTGGCCAAGAAAGCCGGCGCCGTCGTCATGGACCTCGTCCGCAAGGATATCAAACCGCGCGACATCATGACCCTCGAAGCCTTTGAAAACGCCATCGCCGTCGATATGGCCATCGGCGGTTCCACCAATACAGCCCTGCACCTGCCGGCCATTGCCCACGAAGCAGGCGTCGACCTTTCCCTCGACGAATTCGACCAGATCAGCCGCAAGGCGGCTTACATCTGCAAGATGAGCCCGGGCGGCACGTACCACATGCAGGACCTCGACGAAGCCGGCGGTATCTGTGCCGTCATGAAGGAAGTCTCGAAACTGGGCCTCATCCATACAGACGCCAAGACCGTCACAGGCACGGTTGGCGACCGTATCAAAGATGCGAAAGTCCTCAACCGCGACGTCATCCACTCCGTCGAAAATGCCTACATGCATAAAGGCGGCATCGCCGTCCTCAAAGGCAACCTGGCACCGCTCGGCTCGGTCATCAAAGAAAGCGCCGTCGATCCGGACCTCCTCGTCTACGAAGGCACGGCTAAATGCTATGATTCTGAAGAAGACGCGATTAAAGCGATCATCGGCGGGGAAATCAAAGAAGGCAACGTCGTCGTCATCCGCTATGAAGGACCGAAAGGCGGCCCGGGCATGCGCGAAATGCTCAACCCGACAGCGGTCATCACCGGTATGGGCTTGAAAGTCGCCCTCCTCACGGACGGCCGCTTCAGCGGTGCCAGCCGCGGCGCCTGCGTCGGCCACATTTCGCCGGAAGCCATGGAAGGCGGCCCAATCGCTCTCGTCCATGACGGTGACAAAATCCTCATCGACATCCCGAACCGCAAATTGGAACTGGAAGTCAGCGATGAAGAACTGGCCAAGCGCAAAGCTGCATGGAAACAGCCGGAACCCAAAGTCAAGACCGGTTACTTGTCCCGCTATGCGAAACTCGTTACGTCTGCCAATACCGGCGCTGTCATGAAATAATCAGTCCTATCGACGTGCCTCTTGCCCTGGTCGGGCTTCTTCGGAGTAGCGGAGAATCCCTGTAAGGGCAGGAGGTTCCTTTTTCTGGATTTATAAACATATTGTTTTAAAAAGGGGTATTCATCATGAAAAAAGTCTGTGCCCTTATCGGCAAATATTTCGGCGTTATCGCCGTCATCTTCCTCATCATCGGCATGACCTTGCCGACGAGCTTTTCCTGGGTTCTCGGCAAAGTGGGCGGCATTTCCGTTCTCTCCGTCCTCCTCGGCATCATCATGTTCGGCATGGGCATGACCATGAGCGTCCACGATTTCGCCTTGGTCCTCAAGCGGCCGAAAGATGTCTTTTTTGGCGCTTGCGCCCAGTATCTCGTTATGCCTTTCCTGGCGTACGTCCTTTCGACTCTCTTTCATCTCGACCCGGCGCTGACAGTCGGCGTCGTTCTCGTCGGGACCTGCCCGGGTGGTACGTCGTCTAACGTTATCACTTTCATGAGCAAAGGCGACGTCCCCTTATCGGTTACGATGACCAGTGTGTCGACGCTCATTTCGCCGATTATGACGCCGCTCTTGACATACCTCATCATCGGCCAGCGCATTTCCTTTGACCCTGTGGGCATGTTCTTATCTATCTTGCAGATCGTCATCGTCCCCATTGCCCTGGGTCTCGTCGTCAAGAGCTTCCTGCCGAAGTTAGCGGATACGGCTACGGATTACTTGCCGGCCGTTTCGTCTTTGGCTATTTCCTTCCTCATTGCCGGTATCATCGGCGCCAGCCGCGATGCTATCCTTAACAGTTCGGGTATCATCCTGCTGGTCGTCATCCTGCATAACTGCCTGGGTTATGCCCTGGGATTCTTTATCGGCCATCTCTGCGGCATGAGCTGGAAAAAAATGGTCGCCTTGTCCATCGAAGTCGGCATGCAGAATTCCGGTCTGGCTACGGGCTTGGCTAAAGCGCATTTTGCGTCTTTGCCAATGGCTGGCGTACCCGGTGCTGTCTTCAGTGCATGGCATAATATTTCTGGTGCCGTTTTGGCATACCTCTACGTTAACTACCTGAACAAACGCTTCGATTCTAACTACGAAGCCGATCAGAAAGCTGCTGCCAGTGTATCGCCGACGGCTGCCCATTAAAGGTATCGGCTAAAAACTGCGCACTGCAAACTAGTACTCAAAAAGGAGCTGTCGCACGAAGGCTTCTACCATCATGTGAGGATGGGCGCCTCTACAAATAAAATTAACGGAGTTCGTCGTTCATCGCGATGGGGCGATATTTTTAATCCCCTGCGACAAACGATGAACGACCTACGCTCAACGTAAAAAGAGGCCGTCTTAATGCGACAGCTTCTTTTTTCTGCTATAATAAATACAAATTTACTTGTCAGGAGGAAACTTACATGTTTGTTGTTATCGTCAATGCCGTGACGTCTTCTTTGGGTGCATTGCTGGGATTCCTTTTGAAACGCGGTATACCGGAGCGCTTTACTAAGGCCATTTTTGGCGTCATTTCGCTTTGCGTGGCCATCATGGGGATTCAAGGCGCTGTCCAGAGTCAGAACCTGCTCCTGGTCCTGGCCAGCATGATTATTGGGACCCTCGTCGGGACGCTTATCGGCATCGAAGATGGTATGAACCGCTTCGGTGAATTCCTCAAGAAGCGTATGAGCCGCGGTGATGATTCGCGCTTCGTCCGGGGGTTCGTCACCTTATCTATCATGCAGGTCATCGGCGCCATGGCCATTATCGGCCCGGTCCAGGCTGCGCTGGGACAGAACGACCTCTTATATTTCAAGAGCGCCCTCGATTTTACGTCGTCTTTTATTTTCGGGACTCTGTATGGCTTAGGCGTCGTTCCCGTCGGTATCGTCCTCTTTATTTACCAGGGATTTTTCTACTTGCTGGCGACTTTCGTCATGCCCCTCATGACGCCTGACGTCGTACGCGAACTCAACGCCGTCGGCAGCGTCATGATCCTCGGCATTGCCCTCAATATGTTCCAGCTGACGAAATTAAAAGTAGCCGACTTCCTGCCGGCCTTGTTCGTTCCCATTATTTATTATCATTTGATTGTTTGAAGTCAGGCGGTGTTTTTATGACATTACAGGAAATGATTGATAAATTAAAAGCAGATGAAAGAAATCAAGATTATACGGCGCGGGGTATCGGGCCGATTTTCCAGATCCATGAAAAGGCGAAAATCCTGATCATCGGCCAGGCACCGGGCAAAAAGGTCGAAGAGTCGGGCATTCCTTTCCACGATAAGTCCGGTGAAAAGCTGATGGCCTGGATGGGCATTGACAGCGACACGTTCTATTCTCAGGCCATTTCCATCATGCCCATGGACTTCTACTATCCCGGCAAGGCCAAGACCGGCGACAAGGCGCCGCGGCGCTTCATTGCCGCCGAATACCATCAGGCCCTGCGCCAGCTCATGCCGGAGATCGAGATGACCATTCTCATCGGCAATTACGCCATGAAATACTACCTCAAAGGCCGCATGGAACGGAACCTGACGGAAACGGTGCGCCACTATCAGGACTACCTGCCGGACTATTTTCCCATCGTTCATCCCAGCCCCCTCAACTTCCGCTGGCAAGCCAAAAATCCCTGGTTTGAAGCGGATGTCGTACCGGCACTGCAGCAACGGGTGTATACTCTTTTGAAATAGCCCTTAGTGTAAAATAGTTCTCGGTAAAACTTGTCAAAAAGAAAGAAGACCCTGATAATAATGAGAGGTCACCACACCAATCTCATCAAACCGAGGTCTTCTATGGAAACTATTGTAACAGAAATCGTCAAAACAATAAAGGATTCCGATACAGTTATTGAACGGGATATGTCGTAGAGCGCCGGAATAGGTGGACGGTACAATGCCTGTGCGGTACCGTATCGTTTGTCCGCCGGCGGATGAAAAAGCCGGGAAAGGTGTGAACTGGCCCGTCAGGATGCCCGCCTCGATGCGCTGCTCCATACGACGATATGTGTGACCATGGCCCAGGGAGCCCAGCAGCCTAACGTCATCCCGGCACACGTAAGCGCTACCATCAGTGCCCGCGTACTTCCCGGGGAAACGGGGGACGAAATTCTGGCGTATATCCAGCAGCACCTCACCGGTGGCATTCAGGTCCGCCGCGTATCCGGCATCGACCCGGTCAACGCAGACACACCGGACAGTGAAGAATTCCGTCTGGTCGAACAGACTATTCACGACGTATACGGTGATGACGTCATCGTCATGCCGGAACTGATGCTGTTTGCGACAGATTCCCGCTATTACAAGGACATTGCCAGGCACATCTTCCTCTTCAGCGGCTATGAACAGGACGATACGTGGGGGGCCCATGCACGGTGTCAACGAACGCATTCCTGCTGCCACACTTCCGTGATCTCGTAATTTCTTCCGCAGACTGATGGAAAATTACAATGCATAACAGAATAAGCCTAAAAAATGGTTTATGGAGTATTTTGTTCCATAAGCCAGTTTTTTTACTTATACGAAAGATAGCATGTTGTATTGCTTCATGCGGCGGATATCCTCTTTGGAAATCATCAGAGATTTAATGAGGTCGTCTGTTTCCGGGAGAATTTTTTTTGAAATAAGCATTTTGGTAGCGACGGGCATTAATGGTCGGGAAGAAACGCCGAATCCCATGGCCCATTTGGTGGGAGCATCTAAAAACGACGCGAGGATACGGATAATATATTTTTCTATATAGGTATCCTGATTCTGGAATTCCATAGTGGTCAGGGCGTCGTAATGGGATATTGTTCCTGTATAAGTGTTTTCACAATTCTGATATTCATTATAATTCTTTATATTCATGTACATGATGGCTGGAAATATATGCTGATTTTCCGGAAATACATCGATAATCGTGCGGTTCAGATGGTTATTACGGCCATCATACATATATATGTACATGTGATTCAGATTTTTGAAGAAATTGGGAACGGTTACAGTTTCTGTTGGGACATTTTCCGGTGGCATGTATAATAACTGCTCGAGACGGACCTGTAATACCCGTGCAATATCGAACAGGGTATCCAAATCCAAAGAAATTTTACCGCTTTCATATTTGGAAACTGTTGCTTTGCTCTTACAGATGCGATCCGCCAGTTCCTGGACGGTCAGCTTATTCTTTTTCCGGAATGTACGGATTGCCTTACCCGTATTTTCTGTTACCAGAGACATGAAATCACCTCTGATGCCATTGTACACGTTTTTTTGTTTCTTTAAAATATTCAAAATAAAAAAAAAATTGAAAAAACATGTCTTCTGATGAAATTGGAAGATGATTGGCTCTTATGTTTCGCTTAAAGAAACACAATGACTATGTTTATGTCTTTAAACGAAACATAGGGGCTTTTGCCAGTGGACATCGGAACTGATATAGTATAAGCATAAACAGAGCGCTCTTACCTATAATAATTATAATTCTGAATAATCACATATTTGTAGAAAAGAGGAATACTGATGACGTACGATTTTGATGAAATCATTGACAGAAAACATACAAATGCGCTTAATACGGATGGATTCCGTGGTTATATTTTTGGAGACACGGAAGGCAAAATGAAATTTCCCTTTAAGGATGATGAATTTGTCCGCATGTGGGTAGCCGACATGGAATTTGCCATGTGCCCGGCTATTATCCAGGCAATCAAAGACCGGGCCGACAAGCGCATCATCGGATACAGCCAGGTGTTTGAACCGGAATTTTTCCAGGCCTATAATTCCTGGTGTGAAAAGATGTACGGCTGGACCTATCCGAAAGAAGAAATCTGCTTTTCTCTGGGTATCATACCGGCATTGTATACATTAGTCGATCTGCTTCTTGGCGACTATGATTATGCCATCATCAATACGCCGGCATACGGATATTTCCAGCACCCGATTGATGAACGGCATAAACACGCTATCCACAATAAGCTGAAATGTGATGCTCAGGGAAATTGGACCATCGATTTTGATGCATTAGAAAAAGACGCCTCCAATCCGTTTGCCAAACTTCTTATCTGGTGCAATCCACAGAATCCGACGGGACGGGTCTGGACAGAAGAAGAACTCCGCAAGGTAGCGGCTATTGTAGAAAAACATAATCTTTGGATTATCAGTGACGAAATCCATTGCGATCTCCTGCGCCAGGGCGTTAAACATATCCCCATGGCTAAGATTATGCCAGAATATAAAAAACTGATTACCTGCACCTCTGTATCCAAAGCATTCAATATGGCGGGGATGATGTTTGCCGAAATCATCATCCGCGATAAAGGGCTGCGCGATCTCTATATCGGTACGACCAATGCCTATGCCATGAACGTAAATCCCCTTTCTATCGCCGCCCATCAGGCAGCTTACGAACACGGGAGTGAATGGCTGGACCAGCTCAAGACGTATCTGGACGGGAATTTCCAGTTTGTGAAGGACACTCTGGACAGAGAACTCCCGGATATCACCTTCCAGATTCCACAGGCAACCTATCTGGCATGGGTCAACATGAATCCGTATCTCGGCGATGTGGAAGATATTCCTGATTTCATGGCTAATAAAGCAGGGGTTCTCCTGGAAGGAGGAGATGCACTCTTTGTCGATAATGCAAAAGGCTATATCCGCCTCAATCTGGCTATGCCGCGGGTTATCGTTGACAAAGGGCTGCAACGTATCGTAAAGGCCGTTAAAGCCCATCAGGCTAAATAAGGGGTGGCCTACTATGGAAAATGCTGCAAAACGTATAGGAATGGCTTCGGGCAGTACCCATTGGGAAAAAGCGGGTATGACTCAGGAAGAATGGAAGAAGGCCGTAAAATTCGATAGTACAGACTGGGGCTGGGTAATTATGAGTATTAGCACCTGGCGCAGTTGGACCGTATTCCCAGGCTGTAAAAGCCGGTGATTTTCTCTTTGCATCCGGCCAGCTGGGTATTAATCCGGCAACGGGAAAACTGCCGGATGGGGCTGCTGCCCAGGCAGAGCAGAGCCTGAAAAATGTGGGTGCTATCTTACAAGAAGCTGGCGTTTCTTATGATGATGTGGTAAAAACGACAGTCTATCTTTCGAATATGAATGATTTTGGTGCTGTTAATGCCGTATATGCCAGTTTCTTTAAGAAAACGCTGCCTGCCCGGTCTTGTGTGGAAATCGGCAAACTCCCCATGAATGGCGATGTAGAGGTAGAAGTAGTTGCTTACTGCAAGTAAATCATGCTCTGCGCTTAGATAAATGCCCACCCTTCTTCCCTGGAAAAGGAACAATGGTTCCTTTTTCAGGGATTTTTTTGGCGCCGAATAGGCATGATTAAACCCCCAGTTCAACTGGGGGTAAGTAAAATTTCTTAAAGTAAAAAAAGAACCTCTCATGATACAATGTAGATGGTCTGTCAACCACTACATTATTCAGAAGAGAGGTTCATGTCAATGAATAACGTAAAAAGTTTATCACATAGCAAATCTGCCTTTGGCGTCTTGGTCATCGTCGGCGGCGTTATTGCCATCAATGGGGCTAAGATCCTGGACATGGGCATCTTTATCATCCTCATGGTTCTCTTGCATAATCTCGGCGGGTTCCTCATCGGCTATTTTGTTACGGGGAAATTGGGCTTAGGGAAAAAGCAGCAACATTCGGTTACACTGGAAGTTGGCATGCAGAACGACGCCCTGGCCATTTCGCTGGTTTCGGTCTTCTTTGCGCCTGCCGTCGCCATTCCTGCCGCTGTCGGTGCCGCTATCCATCAGGTAACCGGCTCTATCCTGGCGGGTATCTTTGCCCGTCACATGGAAGCCCATGAAGCCAAGGAAAGGGCTGCTGAAGTGAAGCCCCTTATCGAAGCGGTGTCGGGAAATCATTAAGTTCGTCGCGTAAGCCCTTGCATACCCCCCTTTTGTTTTGATACCATAAGTATATATAATTGGGGGCTTTTGTATGAAATTTATTATATATTTACAAAAATATATCCAGCAGCTGTTCCAAAGGACGCTAGGGGATTTTCAAGATATCCAGGCTATTTTATCGGACCCGGAATTTAAAAAACGGAAAATCCGGGATAATCTTCATGCGTGTAGCTTTGTTGCCTGCTTATTGTGCATCATTTCTATGACTGGATTTATCGGCACTTATGCGCCGAGGGCAGCGGGTGCCGTTTTGCCGGCTATTAATTCGACGACTGTTTACTTAATCATTTTTGGTATTAATCTCATCTTCTTGGCCTGTTTCTATCAATGCCTTCAGAAAGTCGTAAGAGATGAGAGTCTATCCGACGACTTGGTCTACGTTTTTTTGTTCATTAATTCATCGTTGGCGTGTCTCACTTTTTTTACGACTCAGAATGGGAGCAGTTTCTTCTTTGAATACCTGCTCATGCTCATTCTGGTCTATTTGCTGCCTGTTTATGATAATATCCAAGTCCTGATTCCCATCATCGCCATCAATCTGGCGACGACGTTCGCCGTCATCGACGTGACGGGGCATGAAGTGGCCTGGCAGGACCAATATGACATCGTCCTCTTTTATCTGGTCTGTCTGGTCATCATTTTTTTCCGGCGTTATCTGGTCCTGTCTTTTGCTCAGGCCCGCATGCATCTCCGGTCTCGCAATGAAGAATTCTATCAGCGGAGCCGGACTGACGAGCTCACGGGCCTTCTGAACCGCGAAGCACTGCGGGAAGATTTTGAACAGTATTTTGGCAAGGCCCTTTGCGTCATGATCTGTGATATCGACCAATTCAAATTCTACAATGATACCTATGGTCATATCCGGGGTGATGAGATTTTATCCGTTGTCAGCCGGCTCTTTCAAAAGCACTTTGGCTATACCGGCGTCTACCGCTATGGCGGCGACGAATTTCTCATTATCTCCTTTATGCCCCATGACGGCTTCCAGCATCATGTCGAAACCTTCCAGAATCAGCTGTGTAAGCAGCCCTTCGAGGCCGTGCAGCGCCATCCCACCGTCAGCGGCGGCTATACCTGGGGATACTGTGAAGGTGCCGTTTCCTTGCGGACGATGTTCGCCCAGGCCGACCAATTGCTCTATAAAGCCAAAGCTGCCGGGCGGAACCGCATCTTTGGCGAGGCCTTTGACGTAGAAAAAGCCGAAGCCGGCCTGCACGAAATGGCAACATGGATCAATAAAAGTTCGTAAAAAAGAGGCTGTCGCACGTGCGACAACCTCTTTTTTTACGAGCCACGAGTCACTAATCCCTAACCTCAAATGGCTTGTGGGAAGGTGTTGGTCAAGATTTTAGCTCCGCCTTCGGTGGTCCGGGTCTGCAGCGTCGTGCCACCGGTAGCGATGTCTTCGATGTCCGTCGGGATACGCTTATAGGGCAGCTTCTTGAGGATGCGATCCATCGATTCCGTCAGGACTTCGTTGGGGTCGTTTAGAATCGATGCCGATTCGACTTCACGGCCTTTGTCGCTATAGCTCTTGAAGGTATCCGTCCGCTTATCGTAGGCATATACCGTCAGGTGATAGAGACATTCCGTGATGATTTCATCATCGTCATAGCCCCAAAATCCGGCCATGTGCTGCCGCCAGTACCAGGTCTGGACGACCGGGACCAGGATGACATCCGCCTTGTATTGTGCCGACAGAGCCCGCAACGTATCGATGTTGACGTCAGACGGTGACAGGGCTGTATCCGTTCCGATGCGATCCCAGTAAGGGATGCGGAACGGTTGCTTTAGCCGGCTTTTCATGAAACGGGCAGCATAGCTGTCTTGGGTCGTATCGGCGATGACGACAGTCCGCATGTTATCAAAGCGTGGGCCGTCGGCAAAGACTGTCGTAACCGACAGGAGGCAGAGAAGGAGTAGGAGACAGAGTTTTTTCATGAGAACACCTCCAGCAAAAAATCAGAAATTGCCGTTATCGTTCAAAAGTGGCAATGTGTCATCGACTTGCGGGATATATCGTTCCAAGGTGGCCAGCATTTTTTCTTTGTCCATGGGCAGGGTGCCGCCGACGGGCAGGAGATTGGAGACGTGGTTGCTGCGGAAGATACAGGGCTTCTGCATGTCCGTGTGGCGCAGAATCATGTCCAGTTCCTTCAAAAAGCCCCGCGCTGTGAGGGGTGTGAAGATGCCCCTAGCGACGTCGTCGTAGAGCGGCACTTCGTGGGGGATGATGAGCGACAGGGCGCTGAGCATGGTCGGGTTTATGGCCGAGACGACGTCTGCCGTGTGCAGGGCGTGTTCTTTCGTCCGTTCCTGGCCGCCCAGGCCGAGGAGGATCATCGTCGAGAGCTTCATGCCCGCTGCCAGGGCCTTTTTACCGGCTTCGATGGTCAGCGCTGCCGTCGTCCCTTTGTCGACGTTTTTCAGGACTTCATCGTCGCCGCTTTCGATGCCCATGTAGACGATAGCCAGGCCGGCTTCGCGCAGGCGCTTCAATTCGTCCGGCGTCTTGCGGACTAAGTCAGCCGGCGTTGCATAGGCGCCGATGCGGTTCAAATTAGGGAATTTTTCGTAGCATTTTTGCATGATGGTTACGAGTTTATCTGTCGGCAGGACCAGGGCATCGCCGTCGGCCAGGAAAATCCGGCGGATGAAGGGCATGGCATAGGCGCCGCGTTCGATGATTCCTTCGATTTCTTCCATGGGGCGGATGCGGAATTTAGACGCTTTGTACATATCACAGAAACGGCAAGTATTGTGAGAACAGCCAATCGTAACGCGCAGGATAAAACTACGGGCTTCACTAGGCGGGCGGAAGACGAGGCCGCCAGCATCATCAATAATCATAAGTAACACACCTTTCTTCAAAGATGAAAAAAACATTAGTCGTTCATCTCTTATTATACACGAAAAGTACGTATTACGAAATAGCTGGCTTCTTCTGCAAAATGATGATGAAGACGGTAGCGATGATGCAGGCATAACCGATGAGTTCAACCGTATGGAAGGTCGTGCCCAGGGCGATAGCCGAAACTACGGAAGCGATGACCGGTTCCAGTGTGCCCAAAAGGGTGGCTTTCATCGGTCCGATTTCGCTGATGCCTGTGACGAAAGCCGTAAAGGACAAGGCCGTGCCGATGATGATGATAAAAGCGACGGCCAGCCAGCCTGTCAGGTCCAAAACAGGCCAGAGTGTCCAGACCTGACAAGATGCGCTCAGGAACAGCCCGCCGATCATCATGCCTAACCCGTTGGCGACAGCGGCGCCCCAATTCGCGGCCAGCCCTTGAGACAAGACAGGATAGGTGACGCAGGCAATGGCGCCAATAAGCCCCCAAGTCAGCCCTAAAGGGGAAATGACCATTGCCGATGGAGTCCCATCCGTTGCGGCTAGATAGACGCCGCCAAAGGCCAGGAAGACCGATATGATTTCCCTGGCTGTGGGCCGTTTATGAAAACGGACGGCTAAATAAAGAGACATGAAAACGACACTTAACGTTTGCAAGACCGTTGCCGTGCCGGCATTCGAGTTCTTTATGGCTGATAAATAAGAAAACTGGCTTAAAATAAGACCGAAGAGGGCAAAAAGAATTAATTGGCGCAGGCTGATCGGGTCATGCAGCATAAGACGTATTTTGGCCTTCTTTGTCGGCCAAACCATGAGGGTCAGGAACAGGCCGGCCAGGCACATGCGTATCGACGCCAGCCACGACGGTTCTACGGTATAATGAGAAAGCAGGAACTGGCTGACGACTCCATTGAATCCCCATGATGTTGCCCCGATGACACAAGCTATGATACCATGCTGCGTTTTTGTCATACTAAGACCTCCCCTGCCTGCGGCTACCTATTTGTCCCTATAGTATACACGAGGTAAAGGAGGGGGGCAAGGGCTTATCCAATCAGGCTAAGTGGTCGTTAACTGATAGCTGGTGTCGATGAGCTCCCCAATTTTTTCATCCGCTAAGGTTTCATCCAGGACCACAGAAATCCATGTCTTGTGATTCATGTGGTAAGCGGGATAGATGCCGGGGGTTTTCCGTAGCTCTTCTCCCTGTGCTGGGGAAATCTTTACATTTAGGATATCGATGAGAGACGTGTTTCCATCTTTATCCAGCACATCTCTTGTTACATTCATGATGAGGGCAAACCATTTCCGGTTGGACCTATGGCGAAAGGCTCCGTATGACTGATACCGGGCGGAATGTTCCCAGGGAAAATCCGGGTTGACCTGGAAACGCTTCAAGATGGCTTGAGTCAGCCTGTTGGCCTGAGGCGAGGCAAAAAGTACATCGCCGCAGCAGGCATTGGCAATATCCTTAAGCAAGGCGGCGTAAGCAGAACGAACTTTATTCACATAAGGCCCGTTGGCAGCTTCTTGTCGCAGTTGGTAGTACTCATCCTGGGTCATCGAATCGATGACCTTGCCCGTCACTTGTCCTTTAAGGGTGACGGAAAGGATGGCTTTGAAATCTCCGTTAAGAAAGGGTTTTTCAAGGGTATAAATTTTTTTTGTTTTATAGAAGCCATAGGAAAGCATCCTGTCTTCTATCCAGCGTTTGCGGGCAAAGACCGTTTCTTCAATGGGGACCATTGGCTATCGTCTCCTTTTTCCAAATTGTATTAACGTAAAAAGGAACTGCCGCGATGCGACAGCTCCTTTTGCTTATTTCTTTCCGTTTTTCCCGTGTTTCTTTTCAAATGCAATCATATGTGCTTCTTGGTCGGTATGACCTTCAGCTTCGGCCTGAGCAATGAGGGCAACCATTTCTTCATAGGCTTCAGGGATGACCTTAGTCAAATGGGTGACTGTGTCGTCCCAGTTTTCTAAGAGAATATGGCCCAAGTTGCTGTCCGTGTATTTGACGTGTCTTTCCAGCATGGCTTTGACCGCTGCTTTTTCATCGTCATCGGTCAGCTGTTCCAGTTTGACCATGTCCATGTTGCATTTGCTGGGATCCAGGTCGTAGACGTAGGCGATGCCGCCGGACATGCCGGCTGCAAAGTTGCGCCCTGTCTGGCCGAGGATGAGGACGCGGCCGCCGGTCATGTATTCGCAGCCGTGGTTGCCGACGCCTTCGACGACGGCGCTGATGCCGCTGTTGCGGACGCAGAAGCGTTCACCGGCCGTGCCGTTGATGTAGGCTTCACCGCTGGTGGCGCCGTAGAAGGCGACGTTGCCGATGATGATGTTGTCTTCCGCCGGGAAGGCCGATTCCCGCGGCGGTGAAACGATGATCTTACCGCCTGAGAGCCCTTTGCCGAGGTAGTCATTGGCATCGCCTTCCAGGCTCAGGGTCAGGCCGTGGGGGATGAAGGCCCCGAAGCTCTGGCCGGCAGAACCGACGAAGGAGAGGATGATCGAATCTTCAGGCAGGCCTTTTTCGCCATAGCGGCTCGTAATTTCACTGCCCAGGATCGTCCCTGTGACGCGGTCCGTATTCTTGATGCGCAGGCGGGCGCGGATGTGCTTCTGGTTTTCCAGGGCCGGACGGCACATGCGGACCAGTTTGGACATATCCAGGGTCGTGCCGATCTTGTGGTCCTGGGGCGTCGTGAAGTGCTGGCCTACAGACGCATCCGTGTAGGGACGATAGAGGAGGTTCTTCAGGTTGACGGTCTTCGCCTTCCAGTTGCCGAAGTGGCTGCGCTGTTTCAGGCAGTCGTAGCGGCCGACCATTTCATCGATGGTGTGGAAGCCGAGGCGGGCCATGATTTCACGCAGGTCCTGGGCGATGAAGCGCATGAAGTTGATGATGTATTCCGGTTTGCCTTTGAAGCGTTTGCGCAGTTTTTCGTCCTGCGTGCAGACGCCATACGGGCAGGTGTTGAGGTGGCAGACGCGCAGCATGTGGCAGCCGATGGCCAGGAGCGGCGCCGTGCCGAAACCGAAGACTTCGGCGCCGAAGAGGGCGGCGATGGCCACGTCGCGGCCGGTGAGCAGCTTGCCGTCGACTTCCAGCGTGACGCGGTCGCGCAGACGGTTGAGGAGCAGGGTCTGCTGGACTTCGGAGAGGCCGATTTCCCAGGGCAGGCCGGCATGGCGCAGGCTCGTACGCGGCGAAGCGCCCGTACCACCGTCGTAGCCGCTGACGACGATGTCATCGGCTTTGGCCTTGACGACACCGGCCGCAATGGTGCCGATGCCCGCACCGGACGTCAGTTTGACGCCAATCGTGGCTTTGCGGTTGGCATTCTTCAGGTCGAAGATCAGTTCTGCCAAATCTTCGATGGAGTAGATATCGTGATGAGGCGGAGGCGAAATGAGGGCGACGCCTGTCGTCGCGTGACGGGTCTTGGCGATGTCCGGGTAGACTTTGTTGCCCGGCAGATGACCGCCTTCACCCGGTTTTGCGCCCTGTGAGCATTTAATCTGCAGTTCGTCGGCGTGGATCAGGTAGTCGCTGGTGACGCCGAAACGGGCCGAGGCGACCTGTTTGATGCGGTCGTTCGTTTCCGTATTGAAGCGGGCCGAATCTTCGCCGCCTTCACCGGTGTTGCTCATGCCGCCCAGGCGGTTCATGGCCGTGGCGACGCATTCATGGGCTTCCTTGCTGAGGGCGCCGTAACTCATAGCACCCGTGCGGAAGCGCTTGACGATGGAATCGACCGGTTCGACTTCTTCAATAGGGATGCTGCTGCCGGCAGGATATTCGAAATCCAGGAGGTCGCGCAGGCGGAAGATAGTCTGGCGGTTGACATGTTCAGCATATTTCTTGTATGTTGCGTAGTCGTTTTCATGGACGGCCTTCTGCAGGAGCTGGACCGTTTCCGGATCGATGATGTGCGGCTGGCCGCCTTTGTGATACTGGTAGAAGTCGCCCCGTTCCAGCTTGTCGCTCGTGTTGGCGTACGCTTCCTGATGGCGCAGGGCATTTTCCTTGGCGATTTCCGCGATGCCCAGGCCTTCGATGCGGGACGGCGTGTTGCAGAAGTATTTATCGATCAGGTCCTGTTTGATGCCGACGGCTTCGAAAATCTGTGCGCCGTGATAACTGTGGACCGTAGAAATGCCCATCTTGGACATGACGGCCAGGATACCGTTGACGGCGGCCGTGATGTAGTTCTGTTTCGCCGTTTCGTAATCGATTTTCTGCAGTTTCTTGTTGGCAATCAGTTCCTTGATCGATTCCAGGGCGATGTACGGGTTGATAGCCGTAATGCCGTAGCCGATAAGGGTGCAGAAATGATGGACTTCGCGCGGTTCGCCCGATTCGAGGATCAGGCCGACGTCGGAGCGGACGGCTTTGTCGATCAGGTAGTGATGCAGAGCGGCCGAGGCGAGGAGCGCCGGGATGGCGGCCATGCGGGAGTTGACGCCGCGGTCCGAAAGGACGAGGATGTTGGCGCCGTTCTTGATGGCCTTGAGGGCGTCGATACAGAGCGATTCGATGGCCGTTTCCATACCTTCGGCACCGCTGTTGACAGGGTAGAGCATGGAGAGCGTCGCCGCGCGCAGTTTCGGCGTCATCAGCGATTTGATGACCGACATCTGTTCGTTTGTCAGAATCGGGCTCTTCAGGTAAAGGGCTGCTGTCGAGGCTTCGTTCGGTTCCATGATGTTGGCGACGTTGCCGGCCATGACGGCCGAGGACATGACGACTTTTTCACGGACGCCGTCGATAGCCGGGTTCGTGACCTGGGCGAAGTTTTCTTTGAAATAATCATAGAGGAGCTGGGGCCGGTCGTTGAGGACGGCGAGCGGCACGTCGACGCCCATGGAGTCGATGGCGTGCTTGGCGTCGCGGGCCATGGGCAGGATGACCTTGTCCATGTCTTCCTGGGTGTAACCGAAGACCTTTTCCTGTTCCTTTAAATCGTAAGGGATGATGGCATCGCTGTTGGCGATGTTCTGGCCGGACATGAGGTCGTCGAGGTTGACGATGTGTTCTTTATACCATTCGTCGTACGGGTATTCCGTGGCGATTTCGTGCTTGATTTCGTCGTCGTCGATGATGCGCTGCTTCTTCGTGTCGACGAGGAGCATCTTGCCCGGTTCGAGGCGGCCTTTGTAGAGGACGTCTTCCGGCGGGATGCGCAGGACGCCGACTTCGGAGCTGACGATGACCCGGTCGTCGCGGGTGACGTAGTAGCGGGCCGGACGCAGGCCGTTGCGGTCGAGCATGCCGCCGATGACCGTGCCGTCGCAGAAGCCGATGGCGGCCGGGCCGTCCCACGGTTCGAGCATGAAGTTATGGTATTTATAGAAAGCGCGTTTTTCTTCGCTCATCAAGGGATCCCGTTCCCACGGTTCAGGGATCATCATCATCATCGCGTGGGGCAGGGAATGACCTGTCATATAAAGGTATTCCAGGCAGTTGTCGAACATGGACGAGTCGCTGCCCGTGTCGTCGACGACGGGGAAGACCTTTTCCAGATCCGGGAAGAAGGCCGATTTCGACTTGCCTTCACGGGCGTTGAGCCAGTTGATGTTGCCCTGGATGGTGTTGATTTCGCCGTTGTGGACGATGTAGCGGTTCGGATGGGCCCGGGCCCAGCTCGGGAAGGTATTCGTACTGAAGCGGGAGTGGATGAGGGCCATGGAGGTGACGAAATCCAGGTCCGACAGGTCCAGGAAGAAATGGCGCAGCTGCATGGACGTCAGCATGCCTTTGTAGACGATGGTTTTCGACGAAAGGCTGGCGATGTAGAAGTCCGTGCCGTTCTTCTGGCTTTCCGGAACGATGGCTTTTTCCGCCAGTTTGCGGATGACGTAGAGTTTCCGTTCAAAATCCATCTGCGTCTTCAAGGTCGGATCTTTGCGGATGAAGACCTGGAGGAAATGGGGACACGTCTTCTTGGCGATGTTGCCGATCAGGCTTTCGTCGACCGGGACGTCGCGCCAGCCGAGGATGGACAGGCCTTCGGAACGGACGATGTCTTCAAAGGCTTCCATCTGTTTCTTGCGGAAGTTTTCGTAGCGGTGGGCGAAAATCATGCCGACGCCGTAGTCGCCTTCGTCAGGCAGGGAGAAGCCGAGGACTTCGCATTCACGGCAGAAGAACTGGTGCGGAATCTGGACGAGGATGCCTGCACCGTCGCCGCTGTTGGCGTCGGCACCTTCAGCGCCGCGGTGGCGAAGGTTTTCCAGGATGGTCAGGGCATCATCGATGATGCCGTATGATTTTTTCCCCTTTATATTGGCAACGATACCGATGCCGCAGGCATCGTGTTCATATGACGGATCATAGAGGCCCTGCGGGCTCGGCAGATCGCGCATGGGTTTATTCATACATAAAGCCCCCTTTGGGTATACAAAAACGAGCCGTCACTGTATGGAGAGAGGCTCGTATATACTGTGGTGTAACTATGATTATAAACAATTTATGAAGCTAATGCAACTAATTTTAATGTAAATATCGAATTCCACCGATTTTTTAAAAGAATTACTGACAAAAACGTGCGAACTGTTGACGGAAAAGGCCGGCGCCGCCGTTGGCAGGGGGGCGCATGGCCGCAAAGCCTGCGGCCTGCAGGGTTTCAGCGGACTTGCGGCCGATGGCGGCGATGCGGACGTCGGGGCGGCATAATTTCAGGAGGGTCTTAGCGAGATTGAGGCCTGCGGCCAGTTCGCTGTCCGTCGGCGTGCGGTTGGAAAAAGGCGAAGCCTTATGCGGATGGAAGGGGAAGATGTTCCAGAGGAGGACGTCCTGCGGGTCGAGGCCGTTGTCGACGACGGCGCCCCAGACGTAGGTGTCCGTCGGTTCGTTCATCCCCTTTTCCCGCTGGGGCCTGCTGGTCATGTAGGCGCAGTCAGGACGGCTCGTGCGCCGGCCCGCATGATCCAGGATAAGGGACGACGTAATCTGCTTGTGCTCATCGAGGAGCATGCGTTCGCACGTAATGGGGATGCCCGTGAAGCGGCAGCCCTGATAGCCCGCCGCTTCGGCGACGAGGACGAGGCGGGCTTTGTTGAGGCGCGGTGCCAGATATTCTGACAACTGACGGCAGCGGATATCCGGCGCTTCCGGTCCAATATCACAAGCCTCATCATACTCCGACCAGGGATTGAACACCTGCGGCCCGTGATAGGCGCGGAGAGCGCGTAACAATTCATTCATGAGAGATGTCTCCTTTCGTTGACGGAGAGTCGCAGGAAGCGACGTCCCCGTCGTGATTCGTTTGGCGTTTGGCGTGATTCGAAGAATGTACCAAAATCGAACCATGGTCCATGGTCCACGGTCCACGAACCACGGCGCCGTCAGGCGCCTATTGATTCACGAAGATGTAATAAGCTCCAATTTTGTCTGCTGGCTGCAACAGGGGCGCAAAGTTCGAGGTCTGGTAGTCTTTGTAGCGTCCTTCAGGGACGACGAGGGTCAGGGGTTCGTGTTTTTGGATGCGGCTGAGGACGCTGTTTTCGTATTCTGTCGGGTAGAGGTGCTTTTTCGACCAGACAGCGTCGCGCTTCAGGCGGGTGTTTTCGTCATACGATGCCGGTGCGGTCCAGACGGCGCTCCGGCCGGTGTAATAGGGGTAGGACGTGCGGTATTCTTCGAAGAAATAGACAGCGCCCTGCGGCAGCTGTCCGCTCAAGGACTGGGCCGAACGGTACTGGTAGAAAGGCGTCAGGACCTGGGAGGTCAGCATCAGATAGGTCATGACCGTCGTGATGACGACGAAGCACGGCAGGGCCGGATAGGCGTGTTGCCAAAAGGCCAGCCAGGTCAGAATCGTCATGATGATCAAAAAGACGGTCAGCAGGGTCAGGCCCTGGACGGGGAAGGGGGCTTTGCCCGTAAAGAAAACCAGTGAAGCAAAGAGCAGGCTGTAGAGCGTGGCCGGCACGAGGACCAGAAACCAGGCCTTGTGCGCGTCTTCATCGAGCCAGTCCTGCACAGTACGGGCGCCCAAGTAAAGAATCGGCCAGTTGGCGATGTAGGCATAGGTCGGGTATTTCGTGGCCATGAGGCTGTAGAAGAGGACCGTGCCGCCCGCCCAGATGACCATGAAGACGTATTCATCGCTCTTCGCGAAGCGCTGGCGCAGGCCGTAAAGGCAGGGACCGATCCAGGGCAGGAGGCTGAGGGGCACGAGGACGAGGTAGTAGTACCAGACGTCGTATTCGGGATGTTCCGAGACCGTCGCCCGCACGACGTTGTTGAAGCCCAGGAGGCCGTCGAGGAAATCCATGCCGTGGCGGCTGTACATCGGTCCGTACCAGCTGAGGACGAGGACGGCAAAGAGCAGAAGCCCAAGGGGCGGGAAGAGGCGCTTGACGTAATCAGACCGGCGCTGGACGGCGGCAAAGACGAGCAGGAAAAGTCCCGGCAGGACCAGGCCTACGGGCCCTTTGGTGAGGACCGCCAGGGCCGCTGCTCCATAGGCGGCGATGATATAGCTTTTGCGGCCTTCCGTCAGGCCGATATAGGCAAAAGAGAGGGTGGCTGCACTAAAGAAGAAAAGAGGCTGGTCTGTAATGACCGAGCGGCTGATGAACCAGAAGCCGAGGGACGTTGCCGTCATGGCCGCAAAAAGAAGTGCCGTCACATGTCGTCCCGTCTGGCGCAGGGCGAACCAGGCGGAAAGCGTGCAGGAAGCGGCGCCGAAGAGGACTGCCGGCAGGCGGGCGGCGAAGTCGCTCATGCCGAAGAGGCTGTACGCGAGCGAGAGAAGCCAGTAGAGGAAGATGGGCTTGTCATACCAGTAAGTGCCGTAAATCTGCGGCGAAATCCAGTCGCCGCTGCGGACCATTTCCAGGGCCGTCAATGCGTAATTCGACTCGACGGGATCCGTAACGGCAAGCTGGGAAATGCCGGCGGCGAGGAAGAGCAAGGCCGCGAGGAAAATGACGGCCAGGAACGTACGCTGTTTCATAGACACCTCCTAGGGATGATTGATCAGGATGACCTGTGTCGGCGTTTCGGCGGCGATGCCGAAGCGGTCGATGAGCTTTTGCGATTTTGCCAGCTTGTGGAAGGTCGTCTTGGACATGATAAGGAAAATCTTGTCCTGCCTGCCGAGGAGCGTTTCCAGATCCGGATCCTTGACGGGATCCCATTCTTCACCGTACATGCCGCTGTAGTAGGCGATGCCCGGGCGCAGGAACTTTTCGACGTAGAGCGGCGCGTGGCCGTCGTAGACATCGGGCAGCATCTGCGCCGTTTCATACGACGTGACGTGGACCTGGAGCTTGGGCAGGATGAAGCCAAACGCAGCCCAGGAGAAACAAATCATGGCCGCTGTGCCGACGACGATGGCTGCACGGTAACTGCGGCGCCAGAGGCAGACCGACGGCAGGAAGAGGGCCGCTGCCAAAAGGCACGTACCCCAGACGATGGCCGGCCGGAAGAAGGCTGCGTCCTGATGCAGGGGAATGGCGTTGCAGGCCAGGACTAAAAAGCCCAGGATATACATCGCCACGAGCAGGGGCTGGGAGAATTTCCGTTCCGCATAGCAGCGGTACCAGTACCAGCCGAGCAGGTAGGCCGTCGGTGGGAACATGGGTGCGATGTAGGTCACGAGCTGCGTCTTGGAAAGGGAAAAGAAGACAAAGATGAAGGCTGCCCAGACGAAGCAGTACTGCAGGGTATCCTTGAAGGGGTCGCGTTTCTGGAAGAGGCGGCGGAGCGTCGGGAAAAGGGCTGCCGTCCAGGGCATCATGGCGGCGAAAAGGATGGGGATGAAGAAGAAAAGGCTGTTCTGTCCCGGATGTTCCGGCGCGGCGAAGCGCGTGATATTATGGTAGCCGATGAAGGTATCCAGAAAGACTTCGCCGTGGACCTTATACATGAGGATGTACCAGGGCAGGCCGACGAGGAAGGCCAGAAGGATGCCCTGGGGAATCTTCATTTCCTTCATCAGGGACCACTGCCGCGTCCAAGCCAGATAGAGAAGCATGATCAGGGCCGGGAAGGCATAGCCAATGGGGCCTTTGACCAGGAGCGAGAGGCCGCAGAAAATGTAGGCTGTGTAATATTTTTTGCGGTAAAAGGAAATCATCGTCACCGTCAGGGTGAACATGAGGGTCATGTCCGTCACGGCAGCCTTGCCGATGTACATGAAGCCCATGCTGGTGACCAGAAAGAGCGCCGCAAGGAAGGCAATGGGCTTGTTGAACATTTCCCGGCCCTGGACATAGACGTAGACAGCCGTCGCCATGGCCATGACGGCGCTGGGCACCGAGACGAGCATCGACAAGTTCCGACAGGCC
>URLP01000014.1 GCA_900548635.1 uncultured Megasphaera sp. | reverse complement strand
TCCCTGCCTGATCACCTCGGCTACCCAGAACGGCCGCACGGTCATCGCTTCCATCATGAACTCCGACGACCGCTACGGTGATGCCCAGAAGCTGATGACCTACGGCTTCGCCGTCCTCAACGATGAAAACAGCCAGCCCGCCAATAACACGCGGACCGTGGAACCGGAAGAAAACGTCTATATCCTGCGCCAGGCGCCGGCCGGCCAGACTCTGACGGACATCAAGGAAAAACAGAAGCAGGCCGCAGAACTGGCTGCCAAAGCCCAAGCCGCCACGACGGCTCCCACTGCAGAAGCCACTGCCACGGCGAAGGCTTCTGCAGCCAAGACTGCCGCTGCCGTAAAGACCAGCACGGCTAAGAGCACGCAGCCCTACGTTCCCTTTTCGCCGGCTGCATAAATTTCATTGTTGACAAATTGAATCTTTATCCGTATAATGAACGCATCAGCAATCCGCACAGGACTGACGGAAACAAGTGGAGCAACCACGTGAACTGTACGGAGATTTTCATGCCGACCGTCTGGGCAAGAGTATGCTACATATTCTTGAGCCAGGCGGCCGGTATTTTTTTGCGCCAGCCTGGCTCCTCACAAGGAGTGTTGTCAAATGAAACGAAATCGCTGGCTCGTCGCCCTCTCGGCCATGGGGCTCCACATCTGTATCGGCAGTGTCTACGCCTGGAGTGTCCTGACCAAACCCATTATGGAAAACATGGGCTTTACCCTCAAGGAAACGACATGGACCTTTTCTCTGGCTATCCTCTTCCTCGGCCTGTCGGCCGGCTTTTTGGGCAGCTTCGTCCAGAAAATCGGTCCGCGCAAATCCGGTCTCCTTTCCATGACCTGCTTCGTTACGGCCATGTTCGGTACGGCAGCGGCCCTCTATGCCCACAGCCTGCCCCTGCTCTATCTCTTTTACGGCATCATCGGCGGCGTCGGTCTCGGGACCGGCTATATTACGCCCGTTTCGACACTGGTCAAGTGGTTCCCTGAAAACCGCGGCTTCGCCACGGGCCTGGCCATCATGGGCTTCGGTTTCGCCAGCCTCATCGCCGGTCCGGCCATGCAGCTCCTGGTCCAGCACTTCGGTCTCGTCGCCAATTTCATCATCCTCGGCTGCGTCTATATGGTCATCATGACGGCGTCGTCCCTTTATCTGGCACTGCCGGCAGATGCTGACGTAAAGCGGCCTGTAAGTACTTCCAAAGAAGCGGAATACGCCGCTGTCCAGCCGCAGTTCAGCGTCGGTCAGGCGATGAAGACCTGGCAGTTCTACGCCATCTGGTGGCTCTTCTTCACGAATATCACCTGCGGCATCGCCCTCTTGTCCGTCGCCTCGCCTATGGCGCAGGACGTCGTCGGCATGTCGCCTCTGGCAGCGGCTTCCATGGTCGGTCTCATCGGCCTGATAAACGGCGCCGGCCGCATCGCCTGGGCTACTGTTTCCGACTACATCGGCCGTTCGGCGACATACGTCCTCTTCTTCGTCATTGAAATCCTGGCTTTCTGGCAGCTTGCAGGCGTAACCAATGCCTTCAGCTTCCAAGTTCTGGTCCTCCTCATCATCTCCTGCTACGGCGGCGGCTTCTCCTGCATGCCGGCCTACCTGAGCGACCTCTTCGGCACGAAGTACCTCAGTGCCATCCACGGCCGCATCCTCACCGCCTGGGGCGCTGCCGGCGTCGCCGGACCCCTCGTCCTGTCCCTGATCAAGGAAAATACCAACAGCTACAGCATCACCCTTTATTTCTTCGTAGGCGCCTTCAGCGTTGCTCTGGCCCTCATGGCTTTCCTGAAGTACCGGACGCGCCACGGGATTGTCGGGGAAAGCGCCTGATGGCGCCGCCCGCGTGAATTTTCGGCAAACGAACCACAAAAAGGCTCGTCGCTTTATGCGGCAGCCTTTTTTTTTGTAAAAATGTGAAAAAAATCACTCAATACTCTAAATGCATAGCTGAACGAAAATGATTGCTTTTTACTTATAATGAATGAAATTGATTGAAAATGAACGAATATAAAAGTATAATGAGACCAAAGGAGGAGAAAAGGGAAGTGATACGATGTTGACAGAAGAAAGACATGAAAAAATCATGCGCCTCGTCAATACGAGCGGTGCTGTCTCTGTCCAGGACTTAGTGAATTTTCTGAACATTTCCGAATCGACAGTCCGCCGGGATCTGTTGACATTGGACAAAGAAGGCCGCCTGCGCCGCGTCCACGGCGGTGCGACGACACTGCGCGATGATTCGTCCTATGAAGCGGATATGGAGAATCTCCAGGATAAATATTCCTTTCATATGAACGAAAAGCGCCGTATTGCTCAATTCGCAGCCAACCTCATCGAAAAAGACGATTTCGTCTATATCGATGCCGGTTCGACGACGGAACAGATGGCCGATTTCCTGGCCGGTTCCGAAGCGAACTTCGTGACCAACAGTATTCCCCTGGCTCAGAAGCTCGGGCGCAGCGGCAGCCGTGTCTACATCCTGCCGGGACGGGTTAAGGGCGATACAGAAGCCATCGTCGGCAGCGAGATGCGGGACATGATCGGCCGCTATCATTTCACGAAGGGTTTTTTTGGCGCCAACGGCATTGCTCCCCATTCCGGCTGTACGACGCCGGACGAAGAAGAAGCCGTCTGCAAGCGCGCTGCCCTCTCGCAGTGCCTGGACCGTTTCGTTCTCGCCGATTCCAGTAAATTCGGCTTATCTTCACACATTACATTCGCAGACTTATCAATGGTTACACTGATTACGGCCAAAAGCGACGAACAGCACATCGACTACAAGCCGTACCAGCAGATTACGGAGGTGCATATCCTGTGATTTACACAGTTACGTTCAACCCATCCTTAGACTACGTCGTCCACATGACCACTTTTAAAGCCGGTGACATCAACCGGGCCGAACAGGAAATGATTTATCCCGGCGGCAAGGGCATTAACGTCTCCCTCGTCCTCGGCAATCTCCACATCCCGTCCAAGATGCTCGGCTTCATCGCAGGCTTCACGGGCCGGGAAATCGAACGCCTGGCCAAAGTTAACGGCGGCGACACGGACTTCATCGTCCTCGATGAAGGCTGCTCGCGCATCAACCTGAAAGTCAGCGCTGACGACGAAACGGCCGTCAACGGCATGGGCCCCCACATTCCGGAAGATAAACTGCAGGCCCTGATCAAACAGATCGATGCCCTGAAGGCCGGCGATACCCTCGTCCTGGCCGGCAGTATCCCCAGCGATATTCCTGATGATATTTACGAACAGATCCTCAAGCGTCTCCAGGACCGCGACATCCGCACCGTCGTCGATGCTACGGGCGACCTCCTGAAGAACGTCATTAAATACAAGCCCTTCATGATCAAGCCGAACAACTTCGAATTGGGCGAACTCTTCAGCGTCGACCTGCACACGGATGAAGAAATCATCGTCTGCGCCAAACAGCTCCAGGCCATGGGTGCCCGCAATGTCCTCGTCTCCCTCGGCGGCGACGGTGCCTTGCTCCTCGGTGAAGACGGCAAGGTCTACCGCCGTCAGTCGCCGAAAGGTACACTGGTCAACTCCGTCGGTGCCGGCGACAGCATGGTCGCAGGCTTCCTGGCAGGTTTCGAAGCCTCTAAAGGCAATCTCGAAGAAGCCCTCAAGATGGGCATCAGTGCCGGCAGTGCTTCGGCTTTCCATGAATGGCTGGCTACAGAAGACAATATCAAAGAAGTATATGCACAGTTATAAAACCGCTTAAGCAACGCATTTTTGTATAGAGAGAAGTCACAGAGAGAAGGAGAGAAGCAAATGCGTATTGTGGATTTACTCAAGAAACAGAGCATCGACCTGAATGCCTCTGTAGCCGACAAGGCAGCAGCCATCGACCACCTCGTCGATCTCATGGCTGCCGGCGGCAACCTGAACGACAAAGAGCTGTACAAACAGCGCGTCCTCGCTCGTGAAGCCGAAGGCAGCACGGGTATCGGCGAAGGCATCGCCATTCCGCATGCCAAGACAGAAGCCGTCAATGAACCGGGTCTGGCTTCCATGATCGTCCGCGACGGCGTCGACTACGAAAGCCTCGATGACGAACCGGCCCACTTGTTCTTCCTCATCGCCGCTCCGGCCGGCGGTGCCAACGTCCACCTGGAAGTCCTGAGCCGTCTGAGCCGCATGCTCATGGACGACGACTTCCGCGACAACCTGATGAAGGCCAAAACACCGGAAGAATATCTGGCTGTCATCGATAAGGCTGAAAGTGAACAGGTCGCCGCTGAAGAAGCAGAAGCGGCTGCCGAAGCGGCGGCAGAAGAAGCACCAGCTGAAACAGAAGCCGCCGCTCCTTCGGATCGTCCCTACGTCATCGGCGTCACGGCCTGCCCGACGGGCATCGCCCACACGTATATGGCCGCCGAAGCTTTGGAAAACAAGGCCGCTGCCATGGGCGTCGACATCAAGATTGAAACGAACGGCTCCGGCGGTGTCAAGAACCACCTGACCCAGGCCGATATCGACCGCGCCGTCGGCGTCATCGTCGCCTGCGACAAAGACGTACCGGTCCAGCGATTCGCCGGCAAACCGGTCATCTTCACGAAAGTCGCCAATGGCATTAAGATCCCGGAAGAACTCATCCAGACCGTCCTCGACGGCAAAGCGCCGATTTATCAGGGCAGCGATTCGTCTTCGGAAAGTGTCGACGTCGAAGCCGCTGAAAAAGAAAGCGTCGGCCGTCAGATCTATAAACACCTGATGAACGGCGTTTCCCACATGCTGCCCTTCGTTATCGGCGGCGGTATCCTCATCGCCCTGGCTTTCCTCTGCGATATGGACAATGCCGGTACGGCCAACTTCGGCAGCGGCACACCGCTGGCGGCCTTCCTGAAAAACGTCGGCGGTCTCTCCTTCAGCATGATGATGCCGATTCTCGCCGGTTACATCGCCATGAGTATCGGTGAACGCCCGGCTCTGATGCCCGGCATCGTCGGCGGCTTCCTGGCTACGACAGGCGGCTCGGGCTTCTTCGGTGCCCTCTTCGCCGGCTTCATCGCAGGCTACCTGATTATTTTCCTGAAAAAAGCACTCTCCCATCTGCCGGAAGCCCTGGATGGCACGAAGTCCATCCTCTTCTATCCGGTCCTGGGCCTGGTCCTGATCGGCGTCATCATGACCTATATCATCAATCCGCCGACCTCGATTTTCAATAAATGGCTCTTCGACGTCCTCAACAGCATGACCACGTCGAGCCGTATCGTCCTCGGCTTCATCCTCGGCGGCATGATGTCCATCGACTTCGGCGGCCCGATTAACAAAGCCGCATACGTTTTCGGCACGGCTTCCCTGATGAGCGCCAGCGGTCAGGCTGTCAGCTCGGGCATCATGGCTTCCGTCATGGTCGGCGGCATGGTTCCGCCTCTGGCTATTGCCCTTTCGATGCTCATCTTTAAAGGCAAATTCACGCCGAAGGAACGCCAGTCGACGATTACCAACTTCATCATGGGCCTTTCCTTCATCACCGAAGGCGCCATTCCTTTTGCCGCTTCCGACCCGGTCCATGTCATTCCGCCCTGCGCCATCGGCGCAGCCGTTGCCGGTGCCCTGTCCATGCTCTTTGGCTGCACCCTTCCGGCTCCTCACGGCGGTATCTTCGTCTTCGGCGTCATCACCAACTGGCCTATGTATCTTGCAGCCTTGGTCGTCGGCGTCATCGTCGCAGCGATCCTGCTCGGTATTTTCCGCAAAAAACGTCCGCAGGAATAATTGCGTTATTCCGCTAAATCATATACACTATATAATGTAAGATTGTCTCACACTTTATCTATTTCCTAAAGGAGGAATTTACTATGAAAGAATTCGAATTCGTCGTTACAGATCCTCAGGGTATCCACGCTCGTCCGGCTGGCCTTTTGGTTAAAGAAGCAAAGAAATTTGAATCGACCATCAGCGTCTTCAAAGGCGCCCGCAAAGGCGATTTGAAAAAAATCTTCACCATCATGGCTCTCGGTGTAAAACAGGGCGAAACGATTAAAGTTCAGGTAGAAGGTGCTGACGAAGAACAGGCAGCAAGTGCTGTAGAAGCCTTCCTGAAAGAAAACTTCTAATTTTTGAGGGGGAAAGTACATGCTGACGTTAAAAGGTAAAAGTGTCTTCTCCGGTATCAGCATCGGACCGCTGGCACTGTTCCACCGCAATACGATTTCTACGGCCGTACGGCCCATTGAAGACGCAGAAGCAGAAGTAGCGCGTTTTCAGAAAGCACGTGAAGAAGCCATCGGCCAGCTCAAAGACCTCTATGTCAAAGCCGTCGATAAAGTCGGCGAAGAACAGGCAGCTGTCTTTGAAGTCCATCAGATGATGCTTGATGACGATGACTACATCGAAGGAATCGAAACGAAGATCCGCGATGAAAAAATGAACGCTGAAGCCGCTGTCGATCAGACGGCGCAGGAATTCGCTGAAATGTTCCGCTCCATGGAAGATGCCTACATGCAGGCTCGTGCAGCCGATGTCCTCGACATCTCCCGCCGCGTCGAACAGCAGCTCTGCGGCGGCCCGGGCATCGATTTCAGCAACTATGATCACGTCATCATCGCTGCTGATGACCTGGCTCCGAGCGAAACACTGCAGCTCGATACGGATAAGATTCTCGGCTTTGTGACGTCAGCAGGCAGCACGAACTCTCATACGGCTATCCTGGCCCGCACGCTGGGCATCGCTGCCGTCGTCAGCACGGGCACACTGCTCCACAACGACGTCGACGGCATGACGGCCATCATCGACGGCACGACGGGTACGGTCTACATCAACCCGGACGACGAAACGATGAAAGCCATGCAGCAGAAACAGAAAGAAGAAGAACTGCGCGTAGCCGCTCTGGAACAGGTCCGCGGCGTACCGACGGTGACGAAAGACGGCAAGAAGATCAACCTCTATGCCAACATCGGCAACCCGGGCAACCTGCCCCAGGTCCTGGCCAACGATGCTGAAGGCATCGGCCTCTTCCGCAGCGAATTCCTCTATCTGGAAAGCAGCGATTATCCGACGGAAGACCAGCAGTTTGAAGCCTATAAACAGGCAGCCGAAGCCCTGCAGGGCAAGACCGTCGTCATCCGCACCCTGGATATCGGCGCAGACAAAAAAGTCGACTACTTCCAGCTCGATCCGGAAGAAAACCCGGCCATGGGCATGCGTGCCATCCGCATCTGCCTGACCCGCGTCGACCTCTTCAAGACCCAGCTCCGCGCTCTCCTGCGCGCCTCGGCCTTTGGTAAGATCGCCATCATGTTCCCGATGATCATCTCCGTCTGGGAAGTCCAGCGCTGCAAGGAAATCCTCGCAGAAGTCCGCCAGGAACTGGATGAAAAAGGCATTGCCTACGATAAGGACATGGAAATCGGCATCATGGTCGAAACACCGGCTGCTGCCGTCATGAGCGAAGAACTGGCTAAAGAAGTCGACTTCTTCAGCATCGGTTCCAACGACTTGACGCAGTACACCCTGGCTATCGACCGCCAGCAGACCAAACTCGATGCCTTCTTCGATCCCCATCATCCGGCTGTCCTCAAACTCATCCAGATGACCATCGAAAACGGCCACAAAGCCGGTATCTGGGTCGGCATCTGCGGCGAACTCGGCGCCGACCTGACCTTAACGGAAACCTTCCTGCGTATGGGCGTAGACGAACTCTCCGTAAGCCCCCCGTCGGTCCTGCCGCTCCGCGAAAAAGTATGCTCCCTGGATTTGAGCAAGTAATAAAAAAGCTGTCGCCTTTGAAGCGACAGCTTTTTTTGTGGTTCTTTTGGCGTGATTCGTTTGTCGAAGATTCGCACAGCCAACGGCAAACGAATCACGACTCACGGCAAACCGGGCGAGAAACGTCTTTTCGCTTATGACTGGACCCTTTTCATGCGTATGCCATTGTTTCACGTGAAACATGCGGGCAGTATGAAGGTGAACGTCGTCCCCCGGCCTACTTCGCTTTCGGCCCAGATTTTTCCGCCGTGGCTTTTGATGAACTGCTGGGCCAGGGCGAGGCCGATGCCGCTGCCGCCGCTTTTGCGGCTGCGCGATTTTTCGCTGCGGTAGAAGTACTGGAAGATGTGTTCCAGGTCTTCCGGGGCAATGCCGCTGCCCGTGTCGGCTATCTGGGTCTGGACATAGGCTTTGCCGTCATGCCGAACGGCTTTCGTCCGCACCGTAATCGTACAGCCCTTTTCGATGTAGCGGATGGCGTTGTTCAAAAGATTGTAAATAACCTGATTGATGCGGTCTACATCGATAGAAACTTTCGGCAGATCCCTGGCCAGATCCAAACGGACGGTCAGGGATTTTTCGTCGCATAAGGGCTGGAGCATGCTCACGGCCCGTTCCAGGAGGGCGTTGATGTTATAGGGCTCCTTGTGCAGCGTCAGTTCGTTGATTTCGGCCAGCGACAGGTCGCGCAGGTCCTGGATGAGGCGGCCCATGCGCAGCGTCTCGTCTTCCATGGAGAGGAGGACTTTCTTGTCCGTCGGGATGACGTCGTCGATCATGCCTTCCAGGTTGCCCTGCAGGATGGCCAGGGGCGTGCGCAGTTCGTGGGCGATGTTGGCGAAGAGGCGGCGCCGCATCTTGTCGTTCTTGGCCAGGTCTTCGGACATGCCGTTGAAGGTCTCCGTCAGGACGCCCACTTCGTCATAGCGCTCGATGGGGACTGTCTGGCCGTACTTCCCGGCCCGCACCTTCTGGACGGCGTCGGTCAGGCTCGACAGGGGCCGCATGATTTCCCGGACGATGAAGTAACTGACGGTGACGCTGATGGCAATCATCAACAGGCCGACCCAGAGGAGAGAGCGATGGACGGCCGAGATATACGTGATTTCTGCCGGCCCGTGCATCATGCCGTGCATCATGCCCATGGGGTGGTCCATGCCCGGTCCTGCGAGCTGGCTCGTATTCGTCAGATACTGGGAAAAGTGGCTGTCCATCTGGTTGTTGACGAGAATCAGCAAAATAGCGATGGTCAGGAAGAGAAGGATGAAGACCATCCCCGTCAGGCGGACGACGATACTGTCAGCGCGCTTCATCGGTTTTCGCCTCCCTGGAATTTATAGCCAATGCCGTAGACCGTGAGGATATACGTCGGGTGAGCCGGGTCGGGCTCCAGCTTCTTGCGCAGGTTGCGGATATGCGTGTCGATGGTCCGCTCGTAGCCTTCGAAACTGCAGCCGCCCTGGAGCTTGTCCATGAGTTGCATGCGGCTGAAGACCCGGTCCGGCGACGAAGCCAAGACTTCCAGGAGATTGAATTCCGTCGGCGTCAGAGAAATGGGCTCCTGCCCACGGAGGACGGTGAACTTATCCTTATCAATGGTCAGATCCCGGATCGTATACGATGACGTCTGCTGCAGCACTTCACCGCGGCTGCGCCGCAAAAGGCTGTAGATGCGGGCAATGACTTCCTTGACGTGGAACGGCTTGGTCACATAGTCGTCGCCGCCCATATTGAGGCCCACGAGGCGGTCCGTTTCATCGTCCTTGGCGGAAAGGAAAATAATCGGGATATCGCTGAACTGGCGGATGCGGCGGCAGACCTCGAAACCGTCCATACCGGGCATCATCAAATCGAGGAGCATGATCTGCGGCTTCTGGCTGCGCAGCACATGCAGGGCCGTCATGCCGTCGTGGGCCACATAGACCATAAAACGTTCCTGCTCAAAATAAGAACGGAGCAAAGCGCAGAGCTTTTCATCATCATCGACAATCAAAATAGAATTCGTACGCACGAGGACACCTCCTGGGAATTTACTATTCAGTATGAGTCTATTGTAACATAAATAGGTGAAAAGCAGTGAAAAGCAGAAAAGGGCTGGCGCAAAAGCACCAACCCTTTTTGCTTACTACAAACTACAAACTCACACTCACATCTTGCTGTGATCCATCTGGCCGTTCTGACCGCCATTGTTCTGGCTGCCATTCATCTGGCCGTTCATCTGATCCTGCTGACCTTGCTGCTGGTTCTGCATCTGGTCATGGTTCATCTTGCTGTGATCCATCTGATTGTGGTCCATGGGCATGTTGCTGTCCATCTGCATATTGCCCATCTGCATGTTCTGTTTCGGCGGAACATAGCCTGCGAGCTGCGGGTCTGCCATGCCGAAGACCATGGCTAAATGCGTGAAGAGGACGAAGAGAATCATGAGGCAGATATGCTTCTTGATCTTTGCCGTGGCATCGAGGCCTTTATAGATGACGCCCAATTCCTGCAAAAGGATAAGGATTGCCGGGATGACGCCGAGGACGTAAGCCCAGACGGAGATGTAGTCGATCGGGCCGCGCCAGTCAATGGTCGGTACGTAGCAGGCGACGATGTAGACCGTGGCGATAATGAAGAAGACGCCGAGGATGAGGCCGCAGACGTGGCTCAGGCTGTCCCATTTTTCACTGCGTTTGTCTTTGTAGAGCAGCGAAAAGGCACCGGATGCCAAAATCGTTTCTGCCAGTACCATCGGTACGAGCATGAAGAGAATCAAGAACCAAGGTTCGTGGAGCGAAAGGAGCTCCATGTAGTGAGTCATTACCATTATTGTTTCCCCCTTTGATGATTAACTGCTTAGCGCTGGTTGTCGTAAGCCGGGCAGTTCTGCCAGCCCTGACAGCCGGCCTGTGTATTGGCACGGCAGCCGCGGCGCGGCCCCTGGCAGTAGCCATTATCGTTATAGCAGTTGTTCTGACCGTTGTAGCAGCCTCCCCGGCGCGGGCCTTGGCAGTAGCCGTCATTGCCGTCATAGCAATAGCCTTGACCGTACGAGTTCGACAGCGGTGCATCCTGAGCAGACGGTGTCGCTGCAAAAGCGGAGAAACCGGCAATCACTGCGAGTGCAGCCAAGCCGACTAAGATTTTTTTCTTCATCCTAAGACCTCCTTTGTAGAGTACCCCTCTGTTCATGATTATACTATACCAGAGGGGTGCGAAAAAGATGTGGAGGAAATGTGAAGAAAGTGTCAAGATTGCCTCAGCCGAGGATGACGTTGTCGATGAGGCGCGTCTTGCCGATGCGGACGGCGATGGCCAGGAGGCATTCCTGATCGACTGTTTCAATCGGTTTCAGAGCCGGGAAGGTAAAGAGGTCGACGTAATCGATGGAAGCCATTGGTTCGCACTGGATTTCCTTGGTGACCATAGACTTCAATTTTTCGACATTCTTTTCGCCGCCTTCATAAGCTGCCTTGGCTTTGCGCAGGCTGCGCGAGAGGACGAGGGCTGCTTCCTTTTCCTTCGGCGAGAGATAGGCATTGCGCGAGCTGCGGGCCAGGCCGCTCGGTTCGCGGACAATCGGTACCATGTTGATATGGACCGGGATATTCAGGTCGCTGACGAAGCGGCGCACAACGACGACCTGCTGGGCGTCTTTCTGGCCGAAGAAAGCTTCATCGGCACGGGTGATGTTCATCAATTTCGTGACGACCGTAGCGACGCCGCGGAAATGGATCGGACGCTGGGCACCGCAGAGCTTGTGCGTAATATCGCCGTCGACATTGACATACGTGCAGTAGCCTTCCGGGTACATTTCCGCCGGTTCCGGATGGAAAACAGCGTCGACGCCGACACTTTCCAGCTTCTTGCAGTCTTCATCGAAACGGCGCGGATAGGCATCATAGTCTTCATTCGGGCCGAACTGCGTCGGATTGACGAAAACAGAGGCGATGACCACATCGCACTTGGCTTTGGCCGTGCGCATCAGCGTCAGATGCCCTTCATGCAGGGCCCCCATCGTCGGCACCAAACCGATGACCTTACCGGCTTTCTTCTGTTCACTCGCAAAATCCTGCATTTCTTTAACAGTACGGAAAATTTTCATGATATATATACTCCTTTTAGTTATAATATGTGAATACGTTAGCAATGTAGGAGTCGCCGCGTGGGCGACCCGCCTGAACAATCTTTTTACTACAAACTACAAACTGCAAACTATCTAAACTTAATGCGTCGGTACGCTGGCTTTATCCAATTCGGCTTTTTCCCCAAGCTTTTCATCGCGGCGCGAGAAGAAGTTGGCCACGATGGAGCCGGAGATGTTGTGCCAGACGCTGAAGATGGCGCCCGGGATAGCGGCAGCCGGATTGAAGTAAAGCACTGCCAGGGATGCGGCCATGCCGGAATTCTGCATCCCCACTTCGATGGCCACGGTCCGGGATTTGCGCGAATCCAGGCGGAAGAGTTTAGCCATGGCATAGCCCAGGGCCAGGCCGAAGACGTTGTGCAGGATGACGATGCCTGCCATCAAGAGGCCTACATCCAAGAGGCGCGAAGCGCTGAGCGAGACGACACAGCCGACGAGGATCAGGATGGTGACAACGGAAACGACGGGCATGGCCGGCAGGACCTTTTCGACGCCGCGGGCAAAGAAATGATGCGCTGCCAGGCCGAGCAGGACCGGAACGAGGACCATTTCCGCAATGGAAATCATCATCGAGACGAAAGATACATGAATCCAGGCACCGGCCAAAAACCAGGTCAACGCCGGCGTGACGATCGGCGCCAGGAGCGTCGTCGACATGGTCATAGAAACGGAGAGGGCCACATCGCCTTTGGCCAGATAGGAAATGACATTCGATGCCGTCCCGCCCGGGCAGGTGCCGACGAGGATGACGCCGATGGCCAGTTCCGGCGGCAGGGCGAAGAGCCGTACCAGGGCCCAGGCCACGAAAGGCATGATCAGGAACTGGGCGACGACGCCGATGAGCACTTCCCAGGGCCGCTTGAAAACGGTCTTGAAGTCCTGTACGGTCAAAGTCATGCCCATGCCGAACATGACGATTCCCAGGAGCCAGCCCACATAGGGTCCGACCCACTGCAGCGTCTGCGGCCAGACAGCGCCGACGACGCCGATGAGGACGACAAAGAGCGCCATATTGTTGACCAGAAAATCACAACACTTTTTCAATACAAAAACCTCCCTCAATAATTGATTGGGGCAAAAGAACAAAAAAACACCTTCCGGCATGACCGAAAGGTGTAAACATTCATTACGCGTCAAAACGTGCAGCCACCCTTTGTGAAAAATAACACAATCAAAGGCACTGCAAGAAATGATTGAGCATCCTTTCTGTCTCGGTCTGAATCAGATCCAAGCAGATGACTAAATCCATCTCAGGTAAATAATCCGACATCAAAGTATAACTCACATTCCGTGATGCTATCTTTTGCCTCGGCCGTATCATACCACATTTGAAGAAAACGTGCAAGATTGAAGGAGGCACGCAGTCCGCAGTCGGCCGTTCGTCGTTCATCGAAAGGCTCCCCTAATAGGGGCGCCTTTCCCCTTGCCTTTTCCCCTGAATTATTCTATAATATTAATAATTATTAGGTTCTTTCGTTCCCGACAAGGGAACAGAAGTTGCTAAATTTAAAAAATAACAGGAAAAAGGGGGAAAATGGAAAATGTCTATTCAATTGTGTATCGTCATTTTATACATTATTTTATTGTTTGCCATTTCATTCTATGTCAAGCGCCGGGCCAGTCAGAATCCGACGGAGTATTTGTTTGCAGGCCGTCACTTTTCTACGGGTCTGGTAGCGGTCAGTATTACCGGTATGGCTGTCGGTGCGGCTTCGACGGTCGGGGTTGCTGAAAGTGCGACGAAAGTCGGTTTGGCTGCAGGCTGGTACAACGGGGCCTGGGCTATCGGCGCCATCATCATGGGCTTTGTCGCGGCCGGCAAATACCGTTCTTTGAACTGCACGACTATTCCGGAACTTTTTGAACGGAGCTATGATAAAAAAGCCCGTATTATCAGCGTTATCGGCCTGTCCCTGATCATGATCTGCATTACGTCGCTGCAGTACGTCGCCGGCGGTTCTATCCTGCACGCCCTGATGCCGGATATCTTCTCCATGCATGCCGGCATGATTACCAGCGCTGTCGTCTTCATCGGCATTACGGCTATTGGCGGTCTCTGGTCGTCGGGCCTTTCCAACATCCTCAGCGTCACTGTCATTTATCTCGGCATCATTTACTCCCTTGTCCGTATCCTTCTCCGCGACGGCGGCATCAGCGGCATCAATGCAGCCCTGCCGGCAGCGGATTTTGATTGGTTCTCGCCCATGGGCGGCCTTACCTTTGCCGTCCTCATCGGCTGGATCATCGTCATGACGACCCAGGCCATCACGGCCCAGGGGCCGGTCCAGATTGCCTGCGGCGCGAAAAATGCCAGCTCGGCCCGCAGAGGCTTCATCCTCGGCGGCATCCTGATTTTCCCGATTGGCTTCTTGTCGGCCATCCTTGGCTTGGCTGCGAAAGCCCAGTTCCCGGGCATCAATCCGACGATGGCCCTGCCGCAGATTATTATGAGCCTCGATCCCTTTTCGTCGGGCATGACGTTGGCAGCCCTCTGGGCAGCGGACGTCTCCACGGCCTGCACGATCCTCCTCGGTGCCGGTACCCTGATTTCCCAGGATATCTTTAAACGCTTCATCAAGCCGGATATTTCAGAAGCGAATTACGTCAAAGCCAACCGCCTGATCATCCTGATCATCGGCGTCGGCACGCTCTGGCTGGCCTTCAATGCCGTGGGCATCGTCAAGGTCATGCTCATCGGCCTCAGCCTGACCACAGCCTTCACGCTGGTCTTCCTCTGCACCATGTTCTGCCCGTCCCTGTGCCGCAAGAACACGGCCTTCTGGACGACCCTTGTCGGCATCATCGGCCTCTTTGCCTGGCAGCTCTGCCCGCAGATCCACTTCCTGCCGCATGTCATCTACTTTGAATGGCTGATCTGCATCATCACGCTCCTCATCGTCCGCGTCATCGACAAAACGCCGATTAAGATGCCGGAGTTGAAGCAGTAGGCGCCTGAACGTGCCTGCGTTCGTTCCCAAGGCAGTGAATTTGGAAATTTTACAATCAAAAAAGACCGTCACCAATGTGTGGCGGTCTTTTTTTTCGATTGTCTGCTATTTGTCATGAATTACGGTTATCTACAGGATTCGCGGCGGGCTTCCCACGCGGAAGCCCCTACGGACGGCCAAGGGCACGTCCCGATTTTACTGTCCCATGCTGCTTTTCGCTGCCTTTTTCTGTTTTTTACTACAAACTGTAAACTACTTCAGCACGTCATCCGAGCTGGTCGGCAGGTTCGGCATATCCGTATTGAACCATTTCTTGTAGATCTTTTGGAATTCGCCTGTTTCTTTCAATTTGGCCATGGCGTCGTTGACCTGTTTGAGCAGTTCTTTGTTGTCTTTGTTGACGGCGAAAGCCAGGTATTCCGGCTTCGTGTCGGGGATTTCGATGACGTCGAATTTCCCTTTGCCGTCCTGGGTCAGGTAGTAGTCAGCGACCGGTTTGTCGAGAATGGCTGCCGGCGAGCCGCCGACCTGGAGTTCCATGATGGCTTCGGAATTGTTGTCGAACTGTTTGATCGTGTAGCCCTGTTCTTCCGCGTATTTCGCGCCTGTCGTGCCGATCTGGACGGCAATCTGCTTGCCCTGCAGGTCCGCTGCGGAATGGATGCCGCTGTTCTTCGGCGTCAGGATGACCAGCTTCGATTCATAGAACGGTGCGGCGAAAGCGACTTTCTGGGCCCGTTCCTTGGTGACCGTCATGCCCGTAGCGGCGATGTCCATGTCGCCCTGCTGGATAATCGGGATGATGCCCGAAAAGGCGATGTTGTTGAATTCCACGTCGCGGCCCATTTCCTTGGCGACGGCGCGGATCAGATCCATTTCGAAGCCCTTATATTCGTCGGAATTTTCGTTGTCCTTGAATTCAAAGGGGACGAAGGTTGCATTTGTCGCGACGCGCAGCGGTTTTTTCGAATCTGCTGCATCTTTTTTATCATTATTAGTACCACAGCCTGCCAGCATCGAAACAGCTAAGACACCTGTAAGCAATGCGGCGCCAACTTTTTTCGTATCCATGAGAACCCCTCCGTTGATTGAATAAAAATTAATTTACGTACATTATTATACCAATTTATGAATAAAATGTAAAGGGCTGTGGCCCCGCTGTCCGGGGCCAGTCGTTCATCGTAGTTCGTTCATCGTTCATTGATGGAAGGGCCGCGGTTCGCAGTCGGCAGTCCGCTACGCAAACAAACGATGAACGAACTACGAACAACGGCGCCTTCGGCGCCTACCCCTTGACAAATACCGTAGAGGGGTATACTATATTGACGTACCAAGAAATTAAACGAGTTAAGGAGATGGGAAAATGGATAAGAAATGTTCTCACTGCATGGCAGCGCGTTCGATGGAAGATATGCAGCATCAGAAACGGGCTGCGGATCAGAAAAAGAAGATGCTGACCCGTTTGAGCCGCATTGAGGGGCAAGTTCGCGGCTTGGAACGCATGGTTAGTGAAGACGTCTACTGTCCGGACATCCTCATCCAGGTCTCTGCCGTCACGGCAGCTTTGAACAGTTTCAGTAAGGAATTATTGAAAAATCATATTAAAAACTGCGTCGTCGAAGACATTAAAGCCGGCCGGGATGAGACAGTGGACGAACTCGTATCTGTCTTGCAAAAGATGATGAAATAAGGGGGGTATATTGTATGAAGCAATTTGTGGTTACCGGCATGAGCTGTGCCGCCTGCCAGGCCCGCGTCGAAAAAGCGGTCTCTAAAGTGCCCGGCGTCGACTCCTGCTCGGTTTCCTTATTGACGAATTCCATGGGCGTCGACGGTTCTGCCAGCGATGCCGATATCATCAAAGCCGTCGTCGATGCCGGCTACGGTGCCAAAGTCAAAGGCGCAGCCAAACAGGAAAGCGCCAGTGAAAAGCTGGCTGCTGAAGAAGAAGCCCTAGCCGACCATGACACGCCGGTCCTCAAGCGGCGCCTGAAATATTCCGTCCTCTTCCTCTTGATCCTCATGTACTTCACCATGGGTCACAACATGCTGGGCCTGCCCCTGCCGTCCTTCCTCGACGGGAATTATTTAAGCCTGGCCCTGGTCCAGATGATTCTGGCCCTGGTCATCATGAACATCAATAAGAAGTTCTTTACGTCCGGTATCTCGTCGCTCCTGCACGGCGGCCCGAACATGGATACCCTCGTTGCCCTCGGTTCCGGCGTTTCCTTCCTCTGGAGCCTGTCCGTCTTCTTCCACATGACGGGCATCGTCACAGAAGGCGGCAGCGCCCTGGTTCTGGAAGACATGTACCGCAACACGCTTTACTTTGAATCGGCAGCTATGATTCCGACGCTGATTACCGTCGGCAAGATGCTTGAAGCCATGTCCAAAGGCCGTACGACCGATGCCTTGAAGGGTCTGATGCAGCTGGCACCGAAAAAAGCTACCCTCGTCCGCGACGGTCAGGAAGTAGAAGTCGGCATTGATGAAGTCCGGAGCGGCGATATTTTCGTCGTCAAACCGGGAGAAAACATCCCTGTCGACGGCGTCATCGTCGACGGCGAAAGCGCGGTCAACGAATCGGCTCTGACAGGCGAATCGATTCCTGTCGACAAGGCGCCGGGCAGCACGGTCTCGGCAGCGACGATCAACCAGTCGGGCTTCCTCAAATGCCGGGCCACGCGCGTCGGTGAAGATACGACGCTTTCCCAGATTATCAAGATGGTCAGCGACGCCGCGGCGACGAAAGCGCCGATCGCCCGCATTGCCGATAAGGTCTCGGCCATCTTCGTACCGGCCGTCATCGCCATTGCCGTCGTCGTCACGGCAGTCTGGCTCTTCCTCGGTGCCTCCTTTGCGCAGGCCCTGGAATTCGGCATTTCCGTCCTCGTCATTTCCTGCCCCTGCGCTTTAGGTCTGGCAACGCCGGTGGCTATCATGGTCGGCAACGGTATGGGCGCCAAGAACGGCATCCTCTTCAAGACCTCTGAATCTTTGGAAAATGCCGGCAAAGTCCAGATTGTTGCCCTCGATAAGACCGGGACCATCACCTACGGCCGTCCGGAAGTGACGGACATCGTCCCGGGCGCCCTGCAGCGCGATGAACTCCTCGATTTGGCCTATGCCCTGGAACAGAAATCGGAACATCCTCTGGCCAAGGCCATCGTCAAGGAAGCCGAACGTCAGCACTTGACGGCCAAAGAAGTAACGAATTTCAAAGCCCTGCCGGGCAATGGTCTGACAGCTCAGCTCGACGGCAAAGAAGTCCACGCCGGCAGCGGTGCCTATATCGCTTCGCGGGTCACGGTACCTGCAGAAATCCAGAAAATGGCCGATTCCCTGGCCAGCCAGGGCAAGACGCCGCTCTTCTTTGAAAAAGACGGTAAACTAGCCGGTGTCATCGCCGTGGCCGACGTCATCAAGGAAGATTCGCCGGAAGCCATCCGCCAGCTCCATAAAATGGGCGTCAAAGTCGTCATGATCACTGGCGACAACGAACGGACGGCCCAGGCTATCAGCAAGGAAGCCGGTGTCGACGCTGTCGTCGCAGGCGTCCTGCCGGACGGCAAAGACGCCGTCATCCAGTCCCTGAAAAAGGGCGGCAAAGTCGCCATGGTCGGCGACGGCATCAACGATGCGCCGGCCCTGACCCGTGCGGACGTCGGCATTGCCATCGGTGCCGGCACGGATGTCGCTATCGATTCGGCTGACGTCGTCCTCATGAACAGCACCCTTTCGGACGTCGCTTCGGCCATCCGCCTCAGCCGCCAGACTGTACGCAATATCCATGAAAACCTCTTCTGGGCTTTCGCCTACAACGTACTCCTCATCCCCCTGGCAGCCGGCCTCTATCCCATCAAGATCAACCCCATGTTCGGCGCTGCCGCTATGGCCATCTCGAGCTTCACGGTCTGCATGAATGCCCTGCGCCTGAACACCTTTAACGTCCACTCGACGAAGAAAGATAAAGCCCTGAAACACCCGGCCGACCTCATCCTGCCGGAAAAGACGGCAGCCAGCCCGCTCGCACAGCGTGCGGCCGCTGACGTACCGGCCGGAGCTAAAAAGGAAGTTGTCGAAATCGAAGGCATGATGTGCGGCCACTGCGAAAACCGCATCCAGAAAGCCCTCGGTTCCCTCGACGGCGTGGTCAGCGTCAAAGCCGACCACCAGCAGGGAACGGCCGTCATGGTCGTCACTAAGCCTATTTCTCCTGACGCTATCAAAGAAAAAGTTGAAGGAGAAGATTATAAATTCATCGGCATCCGCAAGGATGAACCAAAGGAGGAAAATGATATGGAAAAAGTATTGAAAATCACAGGTATGATGTGCGGTCACTGCGAAGCCACCGTTAAAAAAGCCCTCGAAGCCCTCGACGGCGTAGAAGAAGCCACGGCGAGCCACGAAAAAGGCGAAGCCGTCGTCAAACTGAGCAAAGACGTCGCTGACGCTACCCTGAAAAAGACCGTCGAAGACAAAGACTACAAAGTCACAGATATTAAGACCGTAGCATAAGGAAAAGGGGCTGCCGCATGAAGCGACAGCCCCCTTTTCGTGATTCGTTTGTCGTGGACCGTGTTTTGTGAATCTTCGCCAAACGACCCACGAACCACGCCAAACGAAAAAAGCTCCCGCGGAGGCGAGAGCTTTTTTTTATCTCTTATTTCAACAATGCTTTGACAGCTTCTGTCTGGTCGGTTGCGTTTTCCGAGCCGGCGATGATGGCGCCCTGGGCTACGATGCAGTCGAGGCCTTTGTCTTTATGGACCTGTTCTACTTTGGAAACGACGTCTTTTTCAATGGGGACGACGAGTTTGTTTTCCAGTTTGCTCAGGTTCTGGGCGAGCTGACGGCCGAGGTTCTGACGTTCCTGGTCGGTTTTCATGGACGGTGCTTTTTTGGCGAACTGTTCGTTTGCATCTTTGACAGCGGCCTGCATCTGTGCGCTGACTTTCGGGAAATCTTTATGTGCCTGTACGAGGGTGTCGAAGTTGACGTAGCCGACGCCGGAAGCAAATGCCGACGAAGCAGCAACGAGGCTCATCATACCCATAACGGCGAGGGATGCCAATTGTTTTTTCAGTTTCATAGTGTGTTCCTCCTGTACCGCCGGAGCGGCTGAATTACTTAGGTTCTATTCGTATATTATAGCAAACTTGCGGTTAAAGTACAACTGCGGCGCCGCCTTCTTCAGTCTTCTTTGTCCGCGTCTTTGACGTCGTCATCGTCGTGGATATAGATATATTTATCCTTTTTCATCTTGTCGATGATTTCCGGTGCCATGGCGATGAGTTTTTCGAAGGCCGAAGCCTGGTAGCCGTCTTTCTTGATGGAGAACATTTCTACGCGGTCCCCTTTGATGACCAGGATAGCGGCCGGTTCCATCTTGGCGCCGCCGCCGCTGCCGGCACTGCTGCGGCCGTTTTCGGTCTTGCCGTTGACGCCGCCAGAACCGAAGCCGAAGGTGACATCCACAAAGGGTACCAGGATGGCGTCGCCAATGTGGACGGCCTGGCCGACGACGGTTTCGACTTTGATCATTTCCTTGAAGTTTTCAAAGATTTCTTCCAAGTTGTTCTTGATGTACGAGTTATCCATGTGTTTCTACTCCCTTCCTTACAGCGTGCCAATATGCCAGGATATGGCGTACAGGCCGGGAAGCGGCAAAGGCGGCTGTAAAGAGGAGCAGCGCTGCCGGATATAGGCGGCCCGAAGCACGGACAGTACAGTCATACTGTTCTTCTACGAAATTAAATTGCAGTTCCTCGACGTTTCCGGGACAGACGGCATAGAGGGCGCCGGCGAGCATCCCCGTTTCGTGCGGTGCCGGCAGGCCGAGGATGCCGGTGAGGCTGAAGCGGCGGATCTGTCCGTGGTGCAGGAGGCGTGCAAGCCAGGTAAAGAATGCGGCTAAGAAATCGGAATTCAAAAAGAGGGGCAGCCATTCGCGAAGAGGCGGCTTTTGCCGGGCCGCGTCCGCCGCGGGCGCAGAAGGCTCAGGCGGCGTCTCTGTCCCCTCCTCTTGGAGGAGATCCTCATAGATCGTCTTCTTGCTTTCTGCTTCCAGCTCGTCCAGAGCTTTTTCCCGTTCCTCCGGTGTCGGCGGCTTGTCCGGCTGGACATCGTCTGAACCTTTCTGCGGCGCTTTTTGCCAGAAGACATGGCTTTCGCTGTGCGGTTCTTCTCCCAGCGTGTAGGACCAGGAGGCGTTGGCTAATCTTCGGCCCCAGGCACACTGCCCTTCGATATGCCACGGCGAGCCGATATGGATTTTGACGGCGTACGTCACGGGCAGGCATAAAATGAGCGCAATGAGGCTCAAGATAATGACTGCAATGACAGCGAGCAGCATGGACGGGTCCCCCTTTTGTGAAAATAATCCGTTACTTTTATTTATTTCGATGCAGATGGGGTAAGTTCCTTTTTTTTAGGCGTCCTGTTTTTCACGTTCTTCTTTTTCTCGTTTATTGAAGATGCAGTCGACGTTTTCGGCGCCGAAGCAGCGTGAACAGGAGATGCAGAGGGCCGGTTCCGTGCTGCCGTTTTTCCAGAGGTTCGGCAGGTCCGGCTGGCGCAGGTAAGGACGGCTCATGGAGACGAAGGCGATGTCCGTCGTCTGGAGCGTATCTTCGATATCGCCGGCACTGCGGAAGCCGCCGACGACGCCGATGTCGACTTTTCCTTTGAGCAGGGCGGCCGCTTCTGCGGCATAGGCCTTGAAGTACATCGGTTCCTTCGTGCGGCGGATGGCGCGGATCGGGCCCTTGCGCGGCAGGGACGATGTGTTGCCGCCGCTGACTTCGATGGCTTGTACGCCGGCGTCGGCGAGCCAGGCCATGACCTGTTTGCTTTCGTCAAAAGTCAGGCTGCCGTCTTTCATGAAGTCGGCGCAGTTCAGTTTGACCCAAATCGGGTAGTCCGCGCCGACGGCCTGACGCATAGCGGCGATGCATTCCAGGAGGAAGCGGGCCCGGTTTTCCAGGCTGCCGCCGTATTCATC
>URLP01000013.1 GCA_900548635.1 uncultured Megasphaera sp. | reverse complement strand
TAGGGCCGCCCATTCGATGAACGACGAACGACCTACGATGAACAACGCTGAAAGACGGCCATCACCGTCGTCCCCTTGTTCAGCTGGCTGCTCAGGTGCAGTTCGGCGTTGTTGGCTTTAGCGATGTATTTGGCGATAGACAAGCCCAGGCCGGAACCGCCTGTTTCTTTGGTACGTGACGAGTCGACGCGGTAGAAGCGTTCGAAGACGCGGTCCAGGTCTTTTTCGGGGATGCCGATGCCTGTATCACTGATGATGTAGCGGACACTTTTTTCATCGGCCATGCACGAGAGAATGATTTTGCCGCCGGCTGGCGTATATTTCAGGGCATTGTCGATGAAGATGCGCAGCATTTGTTTGACGCTGCCCGGTTCAGCCGTGATGACGGCTTCGTCATTTTGGCGGATCGTGATTTCGTGATCCTTGTCGATGAGGCTGATTTCACTGTATACTTCCTGCAGCAGCTCAGCCGTATTGATTTTCGTGAAATGTTTGATCAGCGTGCCGTTGTTGGAACGGGCAAAGAAGAGCAGGCGTTCGATGAGCTGCTTCATGTAGTCCGTTTCCGAGCGGATGGCATTCAGGCTTTCATCAAGGACGGCCGGATCGTCTTTGCCCCAGCGGCAGAGGAGGTCCGTATAGCCGGCGATGACCGTAATCGGCGTCCGCAGTTCATGTGAGGCATCACTGATGAACTGCTGCTGCTGTTTATAGCCGTATTCGATGCGGTCCAGGGCCTGGTTGATGCTGACGGCCAGGTCGTGCAGTTCATTCTTGTTGTCCGAAAGGGTGATACGATTATCCAACCGGTTGACTTCAATGGTCTTCATCGTATCATTGATGACCTGCAGCGGTGCCAGGGATTTCTTCATGAGATACATGCCCGTGAAAATGGTCAGGATAAGGCTGATGAGGACCGAGGCCAGGAGCTGTTTGGAAAGAAGGGAAACAAAGCCCGTTTCCTTGTCCGGCCGTTGGGAAAAACGCAGATAGTAATGTTTTCCCTGACTGTCCGTCCACATCTGGTAGTAGGAGAATTCTGAAGATTCATTGCCCTGTACGTTTGTCGGCAGCGGTTTTTTGTCCGGAGTGCGGATGGCTTCGTCGATGTAGCGGTCGCTCCGCTTGCGGACGGCATGGGTCGGTCCGTTATCGACGATAAGATGACCGGCGCCGTCATAAATCTGGAGGTTCATTGAAGGCGGCAGGTTGGCACGGACGAAAATCGTCGTATCGACTTTTCCGTAAGCGTCCAGGTACTGGACGGCAGAGACGGCACTGTGTTTCAGTTCGTCACGCAGGGAGTCGTTCATGATATAGTGGACGCTGGTGATTGTGACGACGGATACAGTGAGCAGGATAAAGAAGACGATGGACGAATAGAGCAGGACCATTTTGGCGAAGATCGGCAGGGGCGCAATGAGCAGGTGGCGCGTCAGCCAATGGTTAATCTTCTGCCACATAGCCCACTCCGCGGACCGTGCGGATATATTTGCGTCCGTCTGGTCCCAGCTTGCTGCGCAGATAACGGATATAGACGTCGATGACATTCGTGTCGCCGACGTAATCATAGCCCCATACTTCTTCGACGATACGCGAGCGCGAGAGGACGATGTTCTTGTTGCGGACGAGATAGATCAGAAGTTCGAATTCTTTTTTTGTCAGGCTGATCCGCTTATTGCCCTTCATCACTTCATGGCGGTCGAGAAAAATCGTGATGTCGCGGAGCTGGAGGAAATTCCTCGGATCTGTCGTCTGCTGACGGTCGCGCAGAAGTACGCGGATACGGGCAAAGAGTTCTTTGCTGTTGAAGGGCTTGGTCAGATAGTCGTTGGCACCGATATCCAGACTGAAGACTTTCGTTTCGATATCGTCCTTGGCAGAGAGCATCATAATCGGGACGTTCGATAATTCCCGCGTCCTTTTACAGATGGTCAGGCCGTCGATATCGGGCAGCATGATATCCAGGAGAATGAGATCAAAATGTTCCTGGCCGATACGGTCCAGTGCTGCTGCGCCGTTGTATTCGATGCCGCAGGCATAGCCTTCGTGTTCCAATTCCATTTGCAGGAAGCGGGCGATTTGTTTTTCGTCTTCGACAATCAGGATATGTGTTTTTTCATTCATATAACAACCTCCCATTGAAAGAATTTGTACACTCTCATGGTCATATATTTCTTATTATAACGTATCTGTCGGCTTTTTTGTACTGCTGGCCCGGACATTGTCACAAAAATATTGCAAAAATTTAATCTAATTTTAATCTTTGGCCATTTACTTTTTTGCAGAACCTGCTATTATAGTAGATGTAGAAGAGATCATCTACGAGACGTTGAAGAAGTAAGCTGTTCATTATACCCCTCGAACACCCCTATCTTATTTTCTTCAACTGCTGAGATATTGTCTTCCCCCGATGATATCTTGCAAAAAGAAAAAGCCGGCTCCCCTCGCCGGCTTTTTTTATATCTAAAACTCATGATTTTGGAGAAATTTTGAGAAAAAATTTTCCGCAAATCTGAAAAAGCTAGGAAATACCTATATCTTTACTCATTCGGTATTCATTGACAAGTTTTATTATTCGTGTAATAATGAAACAGACGAAGGGGAATCCCCTCGAAGGCTTGATGTTTGGAGGTGAAAACCATGCATGTTATTTCTGACGAATGCGTAAAATGCGGCGCTTGCGCTAGCACTTGCCCGACCGGTGCTATCGAAGAAGGCGAAACGAAATACGTTGTAACTGATTCCTGCATCGACTGCGGTGCTTGCGAATCCGCTTGTCCTACAGGCGCAATTGCAGCTGAATAATTGCTTCGGCAAAGGGTCCCCGTATGAAGGCTTCGGCCATCATTCGGGGCCTTTTTTTGTTCGGCGTTTTGCGTTTGTCGTTCGTCGTTTGTCGAAATCATTGAATTTTCATCGCTTCTGTGATAGGATAAAAGGACTGTAAGATGCATCATAGGAGGAATTTGCTTTGTATGTTTTAGGCATTGCCCTGGCCGTGACCCTCGTCGATCAGCTCACGAAAATGGCTGTACAGCAGGAAATGGTCCTTCATGAATCCATTCCGGTCATTCCGGGATTTTTTCATATTACTTATATTTTGAACCGCGGTGCTGCCTTCGGTATCCTGGAGAACCAGCAGTGGCTTTTCCTGGTCATTGCCCTGATTCTCTTTTTGCTTTACGCACTGTTCCACAAGAAGCTGCCTCATTCGCCCTGGGTCTATGGCGGGACGGGCATGCTGCTCGGCGGCGCGTTGGGGAATGCCCTGGACCGGACACTGCGCGGCGCTGTGACGGATTTCTTCGATTTTCGCATCTGGCCCGTGTTCAATGTAGCGGATATCGGCATCGTCGTCGGCGTCATGCTTTTATTGTGGTATAGTTGGACCCATATTTCGGATAAATGAGGATAGAGACATGGAAGAAAAAGTATTAGTTGTCACAGAAGCAGAACAGGGAAAACGGCTCGATGTCTATTTGACATCGGCTCTTAATATTTCACGCAGTTACGCCCAGCAGCTTATCCAGCGCGAAGAAGTTGCACTCAACGGCAAGAAGGCCAAGGCCAACCACCGCCTCAATGAAGGAGACCAGATAACGGCTAAACTGGAAGTACAGGAAGAATATAAGGTCGTTCCGCAGGATATCCCTCTGGATGTCGTCTATGAAGATAAGGATATCATAGTCATCAATAAGGCGCGGGGCATGGTCGTCCACCCGGCGGCAGGCAATCCGGACGGGACCCTGGTCAACGCCCTGCTCTATCACTGCAAGGGAGAACTGTCCGGCATCAACGGCGTCATCCGCCCGGGCATCGTCCACCGCCTCGATAAGGACACGTCCGGCGTCATGGTCGCTGCCAAAACCGATGAAGCCCATAAGGGATTGGCAGCACAGATCAAGGAACATTCGGCGCACCGTACGTATTGGGCCTTAGTGCACGGCAATATTTCTGAAGAACGGGGCGTCATCGACGCGCCCATCGGCCGCCATCCGAAAGACCGCATCAAGATGGCCGTCACCTTTAAAGGCGGCCGCGAAGCGGTGACGCATTTCCGGGTCCTCAAGCGCTATGGCGACTATACCTGGGTCGAATGCAGACTGGAAACGGGGCGGACTCATCAGATCCGCGTCCATATGGCCTATATCCATCATCCTGTCGTCAACGACCCCTTATACGGCTATAAGAAAGACGATTTTCCCATTGACGGTCAGGCGCTTCATTCGCACAGCCTCGACCTGGTCCATCCCATTACGGGGAAAGCGATGCATTTTGAAGCACCGGCGCCGGCGGATTTTATGGCCTGCCTGGAACGGGCGGGAAAAAAGGACTGACAGGTGGTGAGTCGCATGTGGAAAGAAAAAACACTGCTCATGGATGAAAAGGCGATCGGCCGGGCGATCCGCCGCATTGCCCATGAAATCATTGAACGCAATAAAGGTCTCGACAAGACAGTCCTCGTCGGCATCCATACACGCGGCGTGCCCCTGGCTCAGCGCCTGGGGCGGGAGCTGGCAGCCATTGAAGGCCGGGACGTGCCTGTCTATGACCTCGATATCTCGGCCTATCGCGACGACGGCCGCAAGAGTCCCATTGCTGTCAGCGATGCCGGGAAATTCGATGCTGACGGCAAGACGGTGATCCTCGTCGATGACGTTCTCTTTACAGGACGCACGGTCCGTTCGGCCCTCAATGCCATCATGGAACTGGGCCGGCCGCAGTTCATCGAATTAGCCGTCCTCGTCGACCGGGGCCATCGGGAACTGCCGATCCGTGCCGACTACGTCGGTAAGAACGTACCTACATCGCGCCGTGAAGACGTGGCCGTACAGCTAAAAGAAACAGACCAGCAGGATTGCGTCATCTTGCGGGAACGGGTATAGAAAGGGAGCGGCCAGCCCCCTTTCGTGATTCGTTTGGCGTGTATCGTTTGTCGAAAAATTCCTGCAAATACGAGAATGGTCTGTTCACGCAGGCACGAAGATTTATTACGGCAAACGGCAAACGAAACATGGCAAACGATATGCATCAAGGGATTACTACATGACGGCAGAGGCCTTCGTGGGTAATCCCTTTTATTGCTTTTCCCTTTCTTTCTTGCTATACTTAAAACATACGTTTTACTTGCAAACTATACAGAAAGAAGGGGTTATGATGAAAAAGATTTTGAATGATGTCAACAATGTCGAAGAAGAGATGATTCAGGGCCTGGTCAAGGCGGCGCCGCAGAAGTTGCGCAAGCTCGATTACGGGACGATTGTCGTCAGAGCGGATAAGAAGGAAGGCAAAGTCGCTCTGGTCAGCGGCGGCGGCAGCGGTCATGAACCGGCGCATGCCGGCTATGTCGGCACGGGGATGCTCGACTGCGCCGTTGCCGGTACGGTCTTTACGTCGCCGACGCCGGACCAGGTCCTGGAAGGCATCAAAGCCGTCGCGACGGATAAAGGTGTCCTCTGCATCGTCAAGAATTACACCGGTGATGTCATGAACTTTGAAATGGCCATCGAAATGGCCGCCGATGAAGATATCAAAGCGGATTACGTGGTCGTCAATGATGACGTCGCCGTCCGCGACAGCCTCTATACGACGGGCCGCCGAGGCGTAGCCGGTACGATTTTCGTCCATAAGATTGCCGGTGCCAAGGCAGAAGAAGGAGCAGAACTGCCGGAAGTCAAGGCTGTCGCAGAAAAAGTCATCGCCAACGTCCGCTCCATGGGCATGGCCATCGAACCGTGCACGGTCCCGGCAGCAGGCAAGCCGGGCTTTGAACTGGCTGACGATGAAATGGAAATCGGCATCGGCATCCACGGTGAACCGGGGACGCACCGCGAAAAAATGCGCCCGGCCAACGAAATTGCCAAGCTCCTCGTCGACCAGATCCTGGCAGATCTCGATTACAAAGGTCATGAAGTCGTCGTCCTCATCAACGGCATGGGCGGCACACCGCTCATGGAATTGTACATCGTCAACAATTTCGTCCACGATTACCTCAAAGAACAGGGCGTTGCCGTCTATGACACGATGGTCGGCAACTACATGACGTCCATCGAAATGGCAGGCTTCTCGATTACGCTCCTGCGCCTGGATGACGAAATGAAGCGCCTCTACGACGCAGCGGCCGATACACTGGCCTGGAAAAAATAAGAGGGGATGATTTCTTTGGATACGAAGCAGATGGCGGCCATCATCGAAGGGATGGCCAAGAAAATTGAAGCAGAAAAAGACTATTTGACGCAGCTCGACAACGAAATCGGCGACGGCGACCACGGCATCAACCTGGCCCGTGGTTTTGCGGCTGTCGAAAAGAAGCTGCCTTCTCTTACGGGCGGCGATATCGGCGCCCTTCTCAAGGGCGTCGGCATGCAGCTCGTCTCGACGGTCGGCGGCGCTTCGGGACCGCTCTACGGGACGGCTTTCATGAAGGCCGGCATGGCCTGCAAAGGCCTTGCGGAACTCGACGGCCCGGCTTTCGTCAAAGCCATGGAAGCGGCCGTGGACGGCATCAAGATGCGCGGCAAGGCGACAGAAGGGGAAAAGACGATGCTCGATGCCCTCTGCCCGGCCCTGAAGGTTCTGCAGGCGGATGTCGCTGCCGGCAAATCATTGAAAGAAGCCCTTCAGGATGCCGCAGATGCTGCGGAAAAGGGCGTAGAATATACGAAGACCATTATTGCGACCAAGGGCCGTGCCAGCTATTTGGGCGAACGCAGCCTGGGCCATCAGGACCCCGGTGCGACGTCGTCCCTTTATTTACTGCAGGTCCTGGCAGAAATGGCCTGAAATCAAGGAATGGAGAAAATAAATGGTAGGGATTGTATTGATTTCACACAGTCAGAAAGCGGCCGAAGGCGCGGCTGAATTGGCGCTGATGATGGCCCCCGATGCTCCTGTCAAAGCGGCAGGCGGTCTGGAAGACGGCAGTCTGGGGACGAGTTTCGAAAAGATTGCAGCTGCTGTTGAAGCCGCTGATCAGGGCGACGGCGTGGCCTGTATCATGGATATGGGCAGCGCCGTCATGACGGCGGAAATGGTCGCTGAAAGCCTGGACGATAAAAACATAAAACTGCTGGACTGCCCCTTCGTCGAAGGCGCCGTCATCGCTGCCATTGAAGCGGCAGGCGGTACGAAACTCGACGCCATGCAGGAAAAGGTCGAAGCCGGCCGGGACAGGAAGTTGTAGAAGACGATGAAACGATTTTTGAAACGATTATTTCTCTTCCTGTTTTGTCTGGCTGTCATCTTGGGCGGTATTGGCTTCTACATCGGCAACATGGCTTATGAAGAGTTCACGAACGCCCCCTGGGATCAGCTCCTGGGTATCGAGAACCACAGCCGCGATGTCTCGACCGTGCGGCAGTGGGAAAAGGAACGGGGCTGGGAACCGGTCCGGGTCAACGGTCAGGACGGGACGATCCTGCGCGGTACGTATATCGAGAACCGCCATGATTCCCATAAGACGGTCATCCTCATCCACGGTCTCTATCAGAACCGTTCCATGTGCCTGCCCTATATGGAAGTCTACCGCCGCATGGGTTACAACATCCTGCTCATCGATTTGAGGGGCCACGGCGAAAGTGAAGGGGAACATACGGAATGGGGCATGCGTGAAATCGATGACCTGGCCATGTGGTGCCAGTGGCTGCGCAACCGCGATGAACAGATGCACATCGGCCTGCACGGCGTTTCCCTGGGGGCTGCTATGTCCCTCTTATATGCCGGCAGTGAATACGGCAAGGACCTTTCCTTTGTCGTCGCCGACAGTTCCTACGGCAATGTCATCGACATGGGCCGGGATAAATTGTGGCAGGCGTCCGGTGATCAACGAGCCGTCCTGAGCTATGATCTTTTGGATCCTTTCTTCCAGGCGGCCATGTTCTATCATACGCACAAGACTGTTTCCTCCCTGGAACCGGCGCAGGCCGTCAAACGGATCAAGATACCTGTCCTCTTCCTGCATGGCAGCGATGATGCCCTCGTGCCTGTCCAGACGGCAAAGAGCCTTTATGACAACTGCCGCAGCCCGAAGAAAGAAATTTATATTTTTGCCGATTCACCGCATGCTGTCGGCATCCAGACGGACCGCAGCGAATACATGCACGTTGTCAGCCGTTTCTTGGAAAAGGATGTCGGCGATGACTAGTCAAGAGGGGAAGCTATGCATTTCCGATACTTGACTATTGCCGCACATCTAGCTATAATTAGTACAGTACATGACCGCCATCTACTAGATATAGTAGATGGCGGTCATGCGTCGTTAGATGCAGTTAGAGGAGGAGTTCGATGAATGAACAAGAATGGCTCGGCGCTGACAACCAGCTCGGCCTCGATATCTGGAAAAATAAATATTGCGATGACGGAGAATCCTTTGAACATTGGGTAGGCCGCATCAGCGGCGGCGATGAAGAAGTCGCCGACTTGATTAAAGAGAAGAAGTTCCTTTTTGGCGGCCGTATCCTGGCGAACCGCGGTCTGGAATACGAAGGTAAGAAAATCACCTTATCCAACTGCTATGTCATGACACCGCCGGAAGACAGTATCGAAAGCATTTTCGACAGAGCCGGTAAACTGGCCCGCACCTACAGTTACGGCGGCGGCTGCGGCATCGATATTTCCCAGCTCAGCCCGAAAGGGGCGCGCATCAACAATGCGGCTAAAGAAACGAGCGGCTCCATTTCCTTTATGACTCTCTATTCGCTGGTCACAGAACTGATCGGCCAGAACGGCCGCCGCGGCGCCCTGATGATTTCCATCGACTGTGCCCATCCGGATGTTCTCGACTTCATCAAACTGAAGACAGACCTCAATAAGGTGACGAAAGCCAACATTTCCATCCGCCTGAGCAATGAATTCATGGAAGCTGTCAAGGAACATAAACAGTTCCGCCTCCACTTCAAGCGCAAGGAAACGGGGCAGGTCATCGAAAACCTGGTCAATGCTGCTGACGTCTTCCACCTGGTCGCCGAAACGAACTGGGACTATGCCGAACCGGGTGCTCTTTTCTGGGACCGCATCAAGTCCTGGAACCTCCTGGCCAACACGCCGGAATTTTCCTTTGCCGGCGTCAATCCCTGCGCCGAAGAACCGCTGCCGGCCGGCGGTTCCTGTCTTCTGGGCAGCATGAATTTAGCCAACTTCGTCCATGATCCCTTCACGCCGAATGCCACCTTTGACTTCGATGAATTCAAACGCTGTGTGCGTATTGCTGTGCGCGCCCTCAACGATGTCCTCGAAGAAGGCCTGCCCCTCCATCCGCTGGAAGAACAGCGGCAGAGCGTCAAGGCCTGGCGCCAGATCGGCCTGGGCATCATGGGCCTGGGCGACATGCTGATCAAGATGGGCCTTACCTACGGCAGCACGGACGCCGTCGCTTTCTGTCACGATATCGGCTTTGCCATGGCCGATACGGCCATCGCTGCCTCGGCAGAACTGGCTAAACAGCGCGGCACCTTTGAAAAATGTCATATCGATGAAATCATGAGCACGCCTTATTTCAAGGCCAATACGACGGAAAAGACGGCGGCCCTGGTCAAAGAATACGGCCTGCGCAATTCCCAGCTCCTGACCATCGCGCCGACAGGGACGCTCTCGACGATGCTCGGCATTTCCGGCGGCATCGAACCGATTTATGCCAACTTCTATGAACGGAAAACGGAATCCCTGCACGGCACGGATGTCTACTACAAAGTCTATACGCCCATCGTTGAACGCTACATGAAGAAGCACCACATCAAAGACGACAGCCAGCTGCCGGAATATTTCGTCACCGCCCTGACCCTGGACTACCATGAACGCGTCGAAATGCAGGCCGCCTGGCAGCAGCACATCGATGCCTCTATCAGCTCGACAGTCAACGTGCCGAACAGCTTTACTGTCGAAGATACGGAAGACCTCTATCTCCTGGCTTATGAAAAGGGCTGTAAGGGCCTGACCCTCTTCCGCGACGGCTGCAAGCGTGCAGGCATCCTGACGACACATGAAGAAGAACAGAAAGTGCCTACGGCCGGCGAAGGTCTGGAACGCGGCGATATCGTCAGCATCGACGACAACGTCATCGGCAAGAAGCGCAAACTCGTTACGGGCTGCGGCAGCCTGCACTGCATGGCCTTCTTCGATCCTCAGACCGGGGCTCTCCTGGAAACGTATCTCAGCAAAGGTTCGACAGGCGGCTGCAACAACTTCATGATCGGCCTGTCGCGCATGATTTCCATCAGTGCCCGCGCCGGCATCGACATCTACACCATCGTCGACCAGCTCAATTCGACAGGCAACTGCCCGTCCTACTCGGTCCGCCGGGCCACGCGCGGCGATACGAGCCGCGGTTCGTGCTGCCCCATGGCTGTCGGCAATGCCCTTCTGGAAATGTTCGACGAAGTCCAGGAAGAACTTCATCAGACAGCATCCGTCGCCAGCGGTCACACACCCGTCAAAAAGGCGCCGGTCCGTCCGAAAGCGGAAAAGAAAGTCACTGCCGAAAGCATGCTTTGCCCTCAGTGCGGTGAACCCTTAGTCTTCGAAGGCGGCTGCAACATGTGCAAAAACTGCGGCTGGAGCAAGTGCAACTAAGCGGCATGGCTTAGCAGCCCTTTCCCGTTCCTTACAGGCTATGCCGCCCTCCCTTACCATCTTTTTACTAAAATTGTATTGACAGGCTGGGCGTTTGTGTTTATAATAAACGTAATTTTAGAGAAGGCGATGAAGGAGAAGCAAATTATAAGTCCTTTCAGAGAGTTGCCGGGTGGTGCGAGGCAGCAGGGCTGTAAGGCGTTCCGCTCTGGAGCTGCAAATGATGAATTTGACGGGTACGCCCGATATAGCGGTACAAGTTGGCCGAAAGGCAAGTTGGGTGGCAACGCGGGAATATCGACTCTCGTCCCTTTGAGGGGACGGGAGTTTTTTTTGGTATGGCAGAAGACTTTCCCTGCGGTCTTCTCATAGTAAGAGGTGGAAATATGAAGAGAGTGTACAATTTCAATGCAGGCCCATCGGCAATGCCTTTGGAAGTCCTCAAGGAAGTGCAGGACGAATTCCTCGATTTCAATCATACGGGAATGAGCATTGTCGAAATCAGTCATCGCAGTGCTGCCTATCAGGAGATGCAAGATGATACGGTGGCGACGCTGAAAAAGCTCCTGGCCGTTCCTGACGATTACCATATCGTCTTCATTCAGGGCGGCGGAAGCATGCAGTTCGTCATGCACGCTGCAAATTTCCTCAAGAGACGCGGCGGTTATTTAAATACCGGGGTATGGTCCAACAAAGCCATGGAAGCAGCGTCCTTCTTCGGGGAAACTTATGAAGTCGCTTCGAGTAAAGCCGATGGCTTTACGTACATACCCAAGGCAGACAGTTTCGTCGTCAAGGCCGATACGGACTATATTTACATGACATCGAACAACACCATCCATGGGACGGAATGGCACGATTTCCCGTCTTTCGATGTTCCCTTGTTCTGTGATATGTCCAGCGATTTCCTCAGCCGCCCTGTAGATGTGAAGAATTTCGATTTCATCTATGCCGGCGTCCAGAAGAATGTCGGCCCAGCCGGCGTCGTCGTGGCCATCATCAAGGACGATTTGCTGAAAAAGGTCTGCCGCGATTTGCCGCTCATGCTGCAGTATAAGACTTATGTCGACCATGATTCGACGTACAATACGCCGCCAGTCTTCAACATTTATTTTGTCAACAAAGTCGCCCACTGGCTCGACGACAACGGCGGCCTCACAGCGATGCTGGAACGCAACAAGCGCAAAGCAGCCATCGTCTACGACGTCATCGACAGCAGCGACGGCTTTTACCGCGGCCACGCCCGCAGGGATTCGCGCAGCCTGATGAACGTCACTTTCAACCTGGCTACGCCGGAACTGGAAGCCCAGTTCGTCGCAGAAGCGGCCGACCACGATTTGATTGGCGTCAAAGGCCATCGTTCTATCGGCGGCTGCCGGGCATCGATTTACAATGCCGTGACCGAAGAAGGCTGCCAGGCACTGGCCGATTTCATGAAAGCATTCCAGAAAAAACATTGATTCATACATAGGGGGAGAAAAGAATGAAAATTTTAGTCAGCGATGACGTATCGATGAAGGGCGTAGATCTCTTACGCGAAAATGGTTATGAAGTGGATGTCAAGAAGAACCTCGATGAAGACGGCCTCATTGCCTGCATCGGCGAATACGACGGCCTCATCACCCGTTCCATGACGCACGTCACGGAAAAAGTCATCGATGCGGCCAAGAAATTGAAAGTCATCGGCCGCGCCGGTGTCGGCGTCGACAGCATCGACTTGAAGAGCGCGACGGCCCGGGGCATCGTCGTCGTCAACACGCCGACGTCCAACACGCTGGCAGCGACGGAACATACCTGTGCTATGATCATGGCCATTACGCGCCATATCCCGCAGGCCCACAATTCGCTCATGGCCGGCAACTGGGACCGCAAGACCTTTACGGGCATTCAGCTCCAGAACAAGACCATCGGCATCATCGGCGTCGGCCGCATCGGTTCGCGCATCGCTAAGCGCATGCAGGCCATGGAAATGAAGACCATCGGCTATGACCCGTACATCCCGGAAGAACGGTTCAAACAGCTTGGTGTCGAACAAGTCGACTTGGACACGCTCCTCAAGCGGTCGGACTATATCACGATGCATACGCCGCTGACCAAGGAAACGCGGGGCCTCATCGGCAAGGAAGAAATCGCCAAGATGAAAGACGGCGTCCGCGTCATCAACGTATCCCGCGGTGCCGTACTCGATATCTACGCCTTGGCAGAAGCCCTGAAGAGCGGCCACGTCGCCGGCGCAGCCATCGACGTCTTCCCGACAGAACCGCTGACCAAGGATATCAACCCCTTCCTGGGCATGGATAACGTCGTCATTACGCCGCACCTCGGCGCTTCCACCGTCGAAGCTCAGATCGGCGTTTCCGTCGACGTCGCCGAAGGCGTCATGGAAGCCCTCAAGGGCGAACCCGTAGCGACAGCCGTCAACATGGCGCCGGTACCGCCCAATGTCTACAACGTCATCCATCCGTATTTCGACCTTATGGAACGCATGGGCAATCTTTCCGTATACCTCGCTGAAGCACCGATGAAGGAAATCGAAGTCGAATATACAGGCGAACTGGCTGATACGGAAACACGCCTTTTGACGACAGCCGTCCTTAAGGGCGCCCTCAATCCGATCCTCCAGGAATCGGTCAACTACGTCAACGCAGCGGAAGTCGCCAAGACGCGCCACATTGCCGTCAAAGAAGTGAAGAGCCAGTCCAACGGCTACTTCGTCAATTCCGTTACCGTCCGGGTCCGTACCAATAAGGGCGAACACGCTATTGTCGGTGTCTTGTTCAACGGGACGGAAGCCAAAATCGTCCAGATTGATGAATATCGCGTCGACTTCACGCCGGAAGGCTATTTGCTCCTGGTACCGCACGTCGACCAGCCGAACATGATTGGTCAGATTTCGACCATTCTCGGCCAGGCACACATCAACATCATGGGCATGCAGGTCGGCCGCATGACGAAATCGGGCAACAACATCATGGCCATCGCCGTCCAGGACGACATTCCGAACGATATCATGGTCAAGCTCCGCTCGATCAACGGCATCCTCGATATGAAACTGATTCACTGCGATATTCACTAAGAGAGGGGAACTTATGGTACGCATCATACTCATTCGCCACGGCGAAACACAATGGAACATCGAAGGCCGCTATCAGGGTCAGGAAGATACGCACCTCAGCGAACGGGGCCTGAAGCAAGGCCATATGGTGGCAGAAGGCCTGAAGGATACGCCCATTGACGTAGCCATTTCCAGTCCGCTCGAACGGTCGTACATGACCTGCTCATTCTGTGCCGACTTCCATCACCTGCCGGTCCTCAAGGATGACAGGCTCCTGGAAATCAACCACGGCGACTGGGAAGGGAAGCTGGCTGACGAAATCGAAGCGAAGTATCCCGATGAATTCCACCGCTGGCATACGGCGCCGCATATGGTAACCATGCCGGGCCAGGGCGGTGAATCGCTGGAAGATGTCCGCGTCCGCGTCCGCGCTGCCTTTGACGACTACGTCAAAAAGTACGACGGCAAGACGGTCCTCGTCGCTGCTCACGATGCCGTCAACAAGGCCATCATCTGCGACGTCCTGGGCCTCGACATGAGCCATTTCTGGCAGATCAAGCAGGACAATACGTGCATCAACGTCCTGGAATGCCAGAACGGCGTCTGGCGCCTGGTCCTGCTCAATTCCACGAATCATATGGGGTATTTGTTCAGCGGTATTGAACAAAAGGGCTTATAAGGCTTATAATACGAGGGGTATACAAAGCATATTTACTGAGGAAGGAAGAAAAAAGACCATGTTAGATACGAAATTCATCCGCGAACACGTGGAAGAAGTCAAAGAAAATATTAAGAACCGCCATGCCAAAGCCGATGTCGACGCTTTCGTCGCCCTCGATGATCAGCGCCGCGAACTCCTGCAGAAAGTCGAAGCCATGAAGAGCGAACGCAATACGGTCACCAAGGAAATCAGCCAGCTCAAGCGCAACAAAGAAAATGCAGACGACAAGATTGCCGCTATGAAGAAGCTCGGCGACGACATCGACGTCCTCGACAAAGAAGTCAAGAAAGTCGAAGCGGACATGCGCGCTATCCAGCTTATGATCCCCAATATGTGCCACCCCTCGGTCCCGGTCGGCAACGACGACAGCGACAACCCGGAAGTCCGCAAATGGGGCGAACTTCCGAAATTCGATTTCCAGCCGCTCAACCACTGGGATGTCGGTGAAAACCTGGGCATCCTCGACGCCGAACGGGCTGCCAAAGTTACAGGTGCCCGCTTCTACTACTACATCGGTGCCGGTGCCCGCCTGGAACGTGCGGTCTACAACTTCATGCTCGACCAGCACACGGAAAAAGACGGCTACACCGAAGTCATCCCGCCGTACATCGTCAACCGCGATTCCATGACTGGTACGGGCCAGCTGCCGAAATTCTATGAAGACATGTACAAATTGAACGTCGAAGGCGAAGAAATGTACATGATCCCGACGGCAGAAGTCCCCCTGACCAACTACTACCGCGGTGAAATCATCGACGGCGCCAAACTGCCGATTTACTTCACGGCCATGACGCCGTGCTTCCGCGCTGAAGCAGGCAGCGCCGGCCGTGATACGCGCGGTCTCATCCGTCAGCACCAGTTCCACAAAGTCGAAATGGTCAAATACGTCGCTCCGGAAACGAGCTATGACGAACTCGACAAACTGACGAACAACGCCGAAGATATTCTCAAAGCCCTCGGCCTGCCGTACCATGTCGTCTGCCTCTGCACGGGCGATATCGGCTTCTCGGCTGCCAAGACCTTCGACGTCGAAGTCTGGTTCCCGGCACAGGGCAAATACCGTGAAATCTCGTCGTGCTCCAATACGGAAGACTTCCAGGCACGCCGTGCCAATATCCGCTTCCGCCGCACGCCGAAATCGAAGCCGGAATTCGTCCATACCCTGAACGGCTCGGGCCTCGCCGTAGGCCGCACGGTCGCCGCCATCCTGGAAAACTACCAGCAGGCCGACGGCTCCGTCATCGTCCCGGAAGTACTCCGCCCGTACATGCACTGCGACGTGATTAAGAAACAGTAATTGGGTCGTTTGCCGTGGGTCGTTCATCGCCGGAACGGCAGGTGTGACGATTTTCGCCAAACGCTGCATGCCAAACGAACCACAAAAAACTCCTGCCGCAAGGCAGGAGTTTTTCTTTTTGTCTAGAAGTAATACTATATATTCCTTATTATTACTTTTAGAAAAGGAGGTTCACTATGGATCGCGTATTGACCTTGGAATTTGTTCGCGTTACGGAAGCGGCAGCTGTCAAGGCAGGCCGTCTCATGGGGAAGGGCGATAAGATGGGGGCAGACCAGCTCGCCGTAGACGGCATGCACTCTATCCTTGCCAGCGTGCCCATCGACGGCACTGTCGTCATCGGCGAAGGTGAAATGGATGAAGCGCCGATGCTTTATATCGGTGAAAAAGTCGGCGCTGGCGGCACGGAAGTCGACATCGCCGTCGATCCCCTGGAAGGGACGAACCTGACGGCCAAAGGCCAGGACGGGTCGATTGCCGTCATGGCTATCGCCGGCAAGGGCAATCTCCTGCACGCGCCGGACATGTATATGGAAAAGCTCTGCGTCGGTCCGCGTGCTAAAGGGCGCATCGACCTTTCCCAGCCCGTACAGGAAAACCTGCGCCGCATCGCCGAAGGCCTGGAACGCGGCATCGACGACCTGACCGTCGTTATCCTCGACAGGCCGCGCCACAAGGAAATCATCGACGAATGCCGTAGCGCCGGCGCGCGCATCAAATTAATCACGGACGGCGATGTCTCACCGGCTGTCGACGTCGGCATCGAAGGCTCCGGCGTCCACGTCCTCATGGGTATCGGCGGCGCACCGGAAGGTGTCCTGGCCGCAGCGGCCTTAAAATGCCTGGGCGGCGATATGCAGGCCCGCCTCATTCCCTATACCGACGAAGAACGAAAGCGCTGCTGGGAAATGGGCATCGATGACATCAACCGCGTCATGACCCTCGACGACCTGGTCAAAGGGGACGACTGCATCTTCTCGGCGACGGCCATTACAGATACGCCTATGATGCGCGGCGTCCAGTACGGCGGCGGTGCCCGCACGATGTCCGTCGTCATGCGCTACAAGAGCGGCACGATCCGCTTCATCGACACCTTCCACCGCTTCGACAAAAAAGCCAAGTGGAGCATTCATTTATAAGTGCCGTAGGTCGTTCATCGTTCGTCGTTTGTCGTGATGGGGTATATTTTTTTAACAATCTATCGGCTGGAGATAACGTTTTTCTTGTTGCTGCGAGAATTTTCGATGAACGATGAACGCCAAACGAACTACGAAAGGGTCTGTCGCCTCGTGCGACAGACCCTTTTTTTTTCCCCCAGTTTATGGTACAATGACTTGATAGTAATTATAAGCTCATAATGGCACAGTAGGCCCCAAGGGCCCGGCCATTTAGATAAACTACTACTCGAAATACTATTAGGAGGCACCAGAATTGGAGAAACTTGTTATTCATGGTGGAAAGCCCTTACAGGGTACTGTTCGCGTCAGCGGGGCTAAAAATGCCGTGCTGCCGATCATTGTTGCGTCCATGTTGGGGACGACGCAGAGCACATTGACAGAGATCCCGAAGTTAGCCGACGTACACACGGTCTGTGACGTCATCGCTTCCCTCGGCGTTCATATAGAACATCCTGAAAGAGATACATTGATCATCGATGCCAAAGAACTGACATCGACGACAGCACCGTATGATTTAGTACGTCGCATGCGCGCGTCTTTTTTAGTCATGGGTCCTTTACTGGCCCGCAAGGGGAGAGCCCAGATTTCCCTGCCCGGCGGCTGCTCCATCGGTGCCCGTCCGATCGACCTGCACCTCAAAGCCTTTGAAGCCATGGGTGCCGTCATCAATCTGGAAAACGGCGACATCGAAGCCGTTGCTCCCAACGGCCTGAAGGGTGCTCAGATTTACCTCGATTTCCCGAGCGTCGGCGCGACGGAAAACATCCTCATGGCCGCTTCCATGGCGGAAGGCAAGACAGTCCTGGAAAATGCCGCTGAAGAACCGGAAATCGTCGATCTGGCGACGTACCTGAACAGCATGGGCGCCAATATCCGTGGCGCCGGTACGAACGTCATCCGCATCGAAGGCGTCAAGGAACTGCACGGTGCCAATCACGCCGTCATCCCGGACCGCATCGAAGCCGGTACCTTTATGGTCGGCGCTGCCATGACCTGCGGCAACGTCTTCGTCGAAAATGCCATTTCGGAACACTTGAAGCCCCTCATTTCCAAATTGAAGGAAGTCGGTGCAGAAGTCCAGGAAGAAATCGACGGCATCCGCGTCATCGGCCACCAGCCCCTGCGCCCGGCCGATATCAAGACGCTGCCGTATCCCGGTTTCCCGACGGACATGCAGGCTCAGTTCATGGCCTTGACGACGATCTGCCAGGGCACGAGCGTTGTTACGGAAACAGTCTTTGAAAACCGCTTCATGCACGTCGACGAATTCAAGCGCATGGGCGCTAAAATCCGCATCGAAGGCCGCAGTGCCATCGTCGAAGGCGTACCGAAACTGAAGGGCGCCTGCGTCAATGCGACAGACCTGCGCGCCGGCGCGGCCTTAGTCCTGGCCGGCCTCGTCGCTGAAGGAGAAACAGAAGTCGGTTACTTATACCATATCGACCGCGGTTATGATAATCTTGTATTGAAATTACAAAGGCTAGGTGCAGACATTGTTCGGGTCAATATTGAGGAAGAAGAAAACTAAGCAGCAGGGAAAGGTACCGAAACAGTCCCATTCCCATTCGTTCTTTTTGGCCAACTGGTTCGGCAGCGATATTGCCATCGACCTGGGAACGGCGAACATCATCGTTTTCGTCAAGAACCGCGGCATCGTCGTCAATGAACCGGCGGTCATCGCCGTCGATACGATGGAAAACAAAGTCATCGCCATTGGCCGCGAAGCCCAGGCCATGATCGGCCGGACGCCGCGCAACATCCACGCCTACCATCCGCTGCGCAACGGCGTCATCGCCGATTACGACGCGACGGAATACATGCTGCGCTACTTTATCCGCAAGGCCATCGGCCGGGCCCTGCTCTTTAAGCCCCGCGTCGTCATCTGCGTGCCGTCGAGCGTCACCAACGTCGAACGGCGGGCCGTCATCGAAGCGGCTATGCAGGCCGGGGCCCGCAAGACGACGGTCATGGAAGAACCGCTGGCAGCCGCTATCGGCGCCGGCCTGGACATTGCCACCTCCAACGGTTCGATGGTCGTCGACATGGGCGGCGGTACGACCGATGTCGCCGTCCTCAGCCTGAGCGGCGTCGTCATCAGCGAATCCCTGCGCATCGGCAGCAATACCTTTGATGAAGCGATTGTCCGCTATTTGGAAAAAATCAAGCACGTCGCCATTGGTCAGCACACGGCGGAAGAATTGAAAATCCTCATCGGCACGGCTATGGGGGACGGCCGGCGCATGACGGCTGACGTCCGCGGCCGCAGCACGGAAACGGGCTTGCCCGTCTCCGTCGACATCGATTCCCAGGAAATCCGCCAGGCCTTGGACGAACCGATCCAGACCGTGCTCAAGACGATTGTTTCCATTTTGGAAAAGACGCCGCCTGAACTGGCTGCGGATATTGCCGATCACGGCATCGTCCTCACTGGCGGCGGCCTGCTCCTCGACAGCTTTGACCGCCTCATCTCCCAGACGACGGGCATGGCAGCCTATCTCTGTGATGAACCGCTCCTCTGCGTTGCCAACGGAGCCGGGAAAGCGCTGCGGGAGATGGATCGTTTGAAAGATAGTTTTGATGACTTATAAAAAGGAGGGAGCCGTCATGAAAAAGTTTCGCAGACTCGCCGTTTTAGCCGGCTTAGCCGGTCTTCTCACGATGCCGGCAGCTGCTGCTGACGTATCATATGCCACTGTCCTGAGCGGCAATGTCGTCAGTGTCGTTCCTGTCGGTGCAGCCGTCAAGGAAGGGGATGTCCTCCTGACGGTCAATTCCCTGGCCGGTCCTATGCCGGCCGCCCGCTCGGATAAGGAAGGGACTGTCAAGTCCGTCCTCGTCCAGCCGGGATCGCAAGTACAGCAAGGCGCCGTTGTCGTCGTGGTGGAAACGAAATGAGACAGACCATGATGAAGCGCTTATCCGCCCTGCGGCACACCTTGGGCCGGGTCTGTTTGACCGCGGCCCTTTCCTGTATCCTGGCCATTTCGGCGCAGGCCCAGGAATTCATGAATGTCAGTGAAGTCCAGCCGGGCATGACGGGCTATGCCAAGACCGTCGTCCACGGCACGACGATTGACACATTCCCTGTGGAAATTTTGGGCGTCATGAAGAACAGCGGCCCGTCGGGCGACCTGGTCCTGGCCAAGTTCTCCGGCCCTCTCATTGAACAGACCGGCGGCATTGCCCAGGGCATGAGCGGCAGCCCGGTCTACATTGACGGCAAGCTCCTCGGCGCCGTCGCTTACGGCTGGTCCTTTACGAATTCCCGCGTCGGCATGATCACGCCGATTACGGATATGCTCAAGCTCTGGAACGTACCGACGAAGGAAGAAATCAGACCCTTCAACGCCCGCGAATCGTCGCTCATCCCGATTGCGACGCCGCTCATGACGTCGGGCTTCGACAGCCTTTCGACGGCCTGGATGCAGAGCAAACTGCCGAACTACAACTTCATGCCCGTCGATACGGCCTCGGCCGGCAGCGATGATACGGCCATGCCCCTGGAACCGGGCAGCAGCGTCGCCGCAGCTTTCGTCAACGGCGATATGAAGATGGGCGCCATCGGCACGGTCACTTATGTCGACAACAACCAGATCGTGGCCTTTGGTCATCCCTTCCTGAAGAAAGGGAGCATCAACTATTTCATGCACAATGCCTATATCTTCACGGTCGTCAACAATCTTTCGAGCTCCTTCAAGCTAGGCTCCATCGGTGCGGAAGTCGGTAAGATCACGCAGGACCGCGGCGCCGGTATCGGCGGCCAGTACGGCTACCTGGCACCGGGTATCCCGGTGATCATCAAGGCCCGCGATACCGATACGAACACAGCCCTTACGAAGCGCGTGAAGATCATCGAAGATAATGAAATGACGCCGGTCCTGGCGGCGACGAGCGTCTACAACACGGTCAACAAGACCATCGACCGCACGGGCGGCGGCACGGCGACCCTGTCCTATACGATTCGCTCGTCCAACGGCCGCGACAAGGACATTACGCGCCACAACATGTATTATTCCGAAGACAACATCAACGAAAAGAGCATCGATGAACTTTACAATGTCCTCGATATCCTCAAGCACAATGAGTTCATCGATTATCCCATCCTGGACATCAACATGTCCGTCGATATTACACAGGCCAAGAAATCGGCGACCATCGTCGATGCCTCTGCAGCACCGGTCGTCGTCAGCCCGGGCGATACGGTCTACTTCAAGGTCAAGCTCCATCCGTACCGCGGTGTCGATGAAGTGAAGACTATGAGTTTCACGGTGCCCAAGAACCAGCCTTTGGGCGACATGACCCTGGAAGTACGCGGCGGCGGCGTCATCCCTCTGCCGTACCTCATCGAAAAGCAGCGCTATAACCTGACCGATGAAATCATCCAGCGTCTGCGCCATTATAAAGATTTTAATGAGCTGAAAAAGGAAATCGAAAAAGAAGACGCCAACAACGATCTGGTCATCGAAATCCTCAGCCAGGGTGTGAGCATGATCAACGACAGCGGCACGAAAGTAAGCAAGGAAAAGATCCGCGGCAAAGAACCGGGGACCACTGCTAAAGATGTCGTCAAGCCGGATAAGCACAGCCTTACGGATGACAATCCGAGCGACGCCAAGTCGTCGATTACGACGCCGTACATCGTCAAAGGCGACGGCCAGATCACAATCAAAGTGGTCACGCCGGAAAAACGCGATGCCTACCTGGCCAAGCACCACAAGATCAACGAAGCCAAAGCCGTCATCGGCGACGATACAGACAGCTCTTCAGCGGATGACGAATTAGTCAGCAGCAGCAATGGCAAGGACAGCAGCGCTGATACGAAGAAAGACAACAAGGACAATAAGGATAACAAAGACAAGGGCAGCGGCAAAAAGAACCCGGACAAAAAAGTCCAGGATGATATCCGTGCCGTTGATCTCTCCATGTTCCACTAAAAACTGCAAACTAAAAGGGGCTCGTCGCTTTGGGCGACAGCCCCTTTTTACTTGCCATTTTTTCTATAAAATGCTACTATTATACTTATGGAAACTCAAATTATATTTTTAGTTTTCAGTGTTTCTCACAATTTAGGCACAATTGAAGACAGGTGTTTTACATCTATTTTTTCTATGGTATAGTAAAGTAGTATAATAGTTAGAGAAAGGACGGTCTTTCATGCAGGAGTTCCTGGAAGGCATCGGCCGCTTTACGCTTCATGTCTTTGAACAAGTCGGCGTCATTGCCATCCTCTTCGGCCAGACACTACGTCAGCTGCCGAAGATACAGCGGCGCCTGACGATTGCCCAGATGGCCCATCTCGGCGTCAATTCCCTGCCCATTGTCAGCCTGACTTTGCTCTTTGCCGGCATGGTCATGACCTTGCAGATCGTCGATATTCTCCTGCGCTACGGCGCGCAGTCGA
>URLP01000012.1 GCA_900548635.1 uncultured Megasphaera sp. | reverse complement strand
AAAAAGTATTCCCGAACGTTTACGCCGACGGGATAGAGGGCGCAGTGTCACGCCCAGCAGTAGTAATCCTTTAAGAGTGAACTGTAAAATTTATTAAAGTCTTTAGCATATTTTACTATATTTTATAATAAATATGACATGAAACGACAATGGTTGTTACGAAAACTTCCACTTCCAGCAGAAACCGACCCTGCCGACCATTTCCCAGACCGTGACTAAACAGGAAGCCCAGCAGGCCGGTGATAAGACCGAATACCATCAGGTTTCGACCGTCGTCGCCAAGGCCAACCCGGCCCGCCACCACGACGGCGATCCCTGGGAACTCGTACCGGCTACGTATTCCGACACCATCGGTGACGAATGCCATGCCGCCGACGACGTACCGCTCAACGCCGAAGGCCCTGGCTCGGAATACTTCAAAGGCGTCATGGACAATACTGAAGTATTCTTCGGCATCATGAGAGCCCTCGGCATCGACGCCACGAAGAACGTGAAATAACCGTTCGTCGTAGGCCGTTCATCGTTGGTCGTATTACGAAAAAAGCTGCCGCACAAAGCGGCAGCTTTTTTATCATTATTTCCCGAGGACTCCTTCGAGGAAGGATGCCGTGTCGGCCATGTAGCTGACCTGGTAGCCTTCGATGTCGCCTTTGTCGCAGTGGGCTGCGAATTCCGGGTCGATCGGCAGCTTAGCCGTATGGGGGATATCGTATTTCTGTGCCGATTCTTCGACGTGGCTCTTGCCGAAGATGGAGAGTTTTTCATGGCAGTTCGGACATTCGAAATAGCTCATGTTTTCGATGAGGCCGAGGACGGGGACGTGCATCATTTCCGACATGTGCAGGGCCTTTTCGACGATCATGGAAACGAGTTCCTGCGGCGACGTGACGACGAGGATGCCGTCCATAGGCAGGGACTGGAAGACCGTCAGGGGGACGTCACCGGTTCCCGGCGGCATATCGACGAACATGTAGTCGATGTCGCCCCAGATGACATCGGTCCAGAACTGTTTGACGGCGCCGGAGATGACCGGACCGCGCCAAACGACAGGAGCACCGGCGTCTTCGAGGAGCAGGTTCATGGACATGACCTTGATGCCCGTCTTCGTCGAGACCGGATAAATACCGTTTTCATCGCCTGTAGCGTGTTCCGTCAGGCCGAAGACTTTCGGAATCGACGGACCTGTGATGTCGGCGTCGAGGATGGCCGTTTTGAAGCCGCGGCGCTGCATTTCAACAGCCATCAGGGACGTGACGAGGGATTTGCCGACGCCGCCCTTGCCGCTGACGACGGCGATGACGTGTTTGATGTGGGACCCTGCATGGGGTGCGGCCTGCAGGCTCTGAGGCTGTGTGCGTTCAGCGCAGGAGCTGCCGCAGCTGGAACAGTCGTGTGTACAATTTTCACTCATTGGGATCGATCTCCTTTGTATTCTTTAATTTTCCGGCGCAGCAGCAGCCGTGGTGGCAGCACGTGCCGGAACGTTCACAAACTTTGATGTGGCCGCCTGTAATGACCAGGCCCTTGCCGTGGATGAGGGCATCGGCCAGCTTGCGGCGGGCCGAATCGTAGATGCCGGTGACCGTCGTGCGGGCGACATTGATCTGGGCAGCACACTGTTCCTGCGTCAAACCGGCCCAGTCGATGAGGCGGATGACTTCGTACTCGTCGATACCCATGACGACCGTTTCCGCTGGTTTTGAACCGTCAGCGGGCCCGAAGGCACGGGCTGCGGGCAGCGAACAGACACGTCGGCAGCGTGGTGGTCTCGGCATAACAATCCCTCCTTTCCAATCTCCATTATAGAGAGATAGATGACATATGTCAACATTAAAAGGGGATTGCCAAAACACCTTTAATATGATAATATTTTATTATCATTATAATAATAAAATTATAGGAGGCCACTCTCATGAAAACCATTACTTGTCAGAACGCACCGAAAGCTATCGGTCCTTATTCCCAGGCCATTGCCGCCAACGGCATGCTCTACATCTCCGGCACGGCCGGCGTCGATCCGGCAACGGGCAAACTCCAGGAAGGCATCGAAGCTCAGACCGAGCAGGCTATCAAGAACATCGCTGCCATCCTCAAAGAAGCCGGCACAGACTTCTCGAAAGTCGTCAAGACGACGTGCTTCCTCTACGACATGAAAGACTTCGCCGCCTTCAACGGCATCTACGAAAAAGCCTTCATCAGCAAACCGGCCCGCAGCTGCGTCGCCGTCAAAGAACTGCCGGCCCACTTCCTCTGCGAAATCGAAGTCATCGCAGAAATGTAAGTGGTCGTTCATCGTAGGCTCCTTTCCTTTTCCCTCTCAGTATGATAAAATTTTCTCATGATAATACTTGGAGAAGGACGTGAAACCATGACTATTTTAGAAACCTACCGCCGCCTCGTGCCTTTTTTAGGAGCTGCCCTAGGCAAGGACTGTGAAGTCGTCCTCCACGACCTGCGCCATCCCGACGCTTCTGTCGTGGCCATTGCCAACGGCGAAATCAGCGGCCGCAAAGTCGGCGCGCCGGCGACGGATTTCATCTTGAAACTGATGCAGGTCGGCAAGAAGCGGGACCAGGAATACATGACCAACTACTACGGCAAGAGCTTCAACGGCCACACCCTGCGCTCGTCGACGTACTTCCTCCATGACGAAGACGGGAGCATCGTCGGCGCCCTCTGCCTGAACTATGACGTCCAGCGCTATATCGACGTCCGCCGCCAGCTGGACCAGCTAATCCTCATGGATCCGGACAAGACCTTGAGCCGCATGGCCGGGGAAGCCGATAAAAAAGAAGACGAACCGTTTCTCGGCGTCGAAATCTCAGAAAGCATGTATCCCACCGTAGAAGATGCCATTCAGCACCTCATTCAGCGCGCCCTGGCGCCGTATGCCACGGACGCCAAGCGCCTCTCCCAGCAGGAACGCCTCCGCGTCGTCGAGGACCTCTACAAAAACGGCCTCTTCGTCCTGAAAGGCGGCGTCTACGCCCTGGCCCAGGCCTTAGGCGTCTCAGAACCCACCATCTACCGTTACCTGAATCGAGTTAAAAAGAGCAGCGAAAGGCAGTGAAGAGCAGCGTAGGGCAGAGAAAAGCAGAGAATGGCGGCGTAGGGGCGGCCATAACCGGCCGCCCGCCCGTCCTATTCCTGTTCCGCGTATTTGACGTAGTCCAGCGTTGTCTGATCCGGATGGGGATGCTGGCGCATGAGCGGGAAGACGAGCCGTTCTTTTTTCTACACCCATAGTATACAAAAACAGTCAGATTAAAACCGTTGTGAAAGCAACGGTTTTTGAGATATTTAGAAAAAAAGAAAGTCGTGCGGAAAAATGTAGTTATTACCGCAAAAGTCGATAAGGTAAAATATATTTCGCAAATTCAATTTCATAAAAAATAGACCACGTCTGGTAATATTATACAACTTAATGAGAATCTTATGTACCTGGCTGGCGTATCCGTGCGCCGTGTCGAAGATATCACCGAATTGCTTTGGGGCACAAAGGTCTCCTCTGGCACCATCAGCAATCTCAACCAGAAGGCATGAAAGAAGACAGGGAAAGCTGGTTGAATTCTTCACCTGGCTCAAAGGCCGTGGCCTTGCAGGCGTGCGTCTCATTATCGGCGATAAATGCCTTGGCATGCTGGAAAGCATCCCTGTAGTCTTTCCTGAAGCCAAATACCAGCGCTGCACGGTCCATTTTTTACCGGAACGTCTTCACCGTGACGCCAAAGACTAAGATGAAGCAGGTTACCTTAATGCTCAAGGCAATCCACGCGCAGGAGAGCAAGGAAGCTACACAGGAAGCACACTGGAGCCGGATCCGCACGAATAACCTAACAGAACGGGTGAATCGCGAGATACGCCGCCGTACACGGGCCATTGGTGCCTTTCCTGACGGCAACAGTGCTTTGATGCTCGTCTGTGCCAGACTTCGTCATGTTGCCGCCTCGGAATGGGGCTCAAAACGCTATAATGAATTTGCGAAAGAATCTTGACACTACCAAGCAGAAAATAGGTTGGCGTATAGAAGAAGCCATGGACTCATGAGATTTTATGAGTTCATGGCTTTTCATTTGATTATTATTTGTTGAAATCAGCAAGGATTTCTTTGGCAACGGCCCGCCCTTCTATCAGGGCACTGCCGATGGTTTTCGGGCCTGTATAGGCATCGCCGGCGATGAAGACGCGGTCTTCGTTGGTGTGGTGATTTTCGCCGCTTTCCAGGTTTTCATCAAAGACTTTCAAGTCAACTTTCTGGCCGATGGCCATGGCGACGAGGTCGGCGGGCAGGAAATATTCCGAGCCTTCGACAGGATGGGGCGAACGGCGTCCGGATTCATCGGGTTCGCCTAATTCCATCTTGAGGATTTCGGCACCTGTGACATTGCCCTGATCATCATGTTTGATGTCCTTGATGTTGCGCAGGAGGTCGAATTTGACGCCTTCTTTTTTCGCATCGCGTATTTCGCTCTTATTGGCCGTGATTTCTTCTTCGCTGCGGCGGTAGATGACAGTAACATCGTCGAGGATGCGGATCAACGAACGGGCGCAGTCCATGGCGACATTGCCACCGCCCCAGACGAGGGCCTTCTTATATTTCTTGTAAGCGTCGTGATTCTTCTTGATATTCAGATCATAAAGAAGCGTCAGGCCGGCGACGATGCCCTTGCCTGTTTCAAAACCAAAAGTATTTTCTACCTGGGCGCCGGGAGCGAGCAAAACCGCATCGTATTCCGCGCGCAGCTTGGCAAAAGCTGCCTGATCGATTAAGGTGTTGAACTGTAAGGTAACATTAGGGTCCGCCGTCAAACCCTGCAGAACCTTATCAAGAAAGACCTTGGACATGCGGTATTCCGGAATCCCCGTATAAATCGCGCCGCCAAGAGCCGCTTCCTTATCGAAAATCGTGACGGCATGGCCAGTCTTTGAAAGCTCCTGTGCTGCCGTGTAGCCCGCAGGACCGGCACCGATAACTGCAATTTTTTTCATGAAAATCTTCCTTTCTTCATATCGCTATTTATGATTTTTCATTATACTTCAAAATTTTAATAATGAATAGCCTGCAGCTGATTATTTGTTATTTTCGGATATAGGCCGTGTTGCGGCCAACTCCAATTTTTTCGATATAGCCATCTTTTCGAAGCTGCGCAAGGGTCCTTTCAATGGTTGTTTTGCTGATATCCGGGCAGCATGTCATTAAATCTTTTTTTGTGAATTTTCCAAGGTAGCCGTCGATAAGAGTTTTAATGCGTTCTGGTTTCGAAAGTCCTTGCGTCGTGAGATAGGAAATGCGGCTTTCGAATTCGGTGTAGGCTTTTAAAATAATCCCCAGGTAGTAGAGAACAAACGGCTGATAGTCATTTTTGTTATCATGCCAACCTAAGGAGCTGGCCTGCAGCGCTTCGTAATAGGTATCTTTTGTTTTTTCGATGAGCATTTCCATACTGATGTATTTTCCGACGATATATCCGGCTCGATATAAAAGTAGTAATGTTAGCAAGCGGCTCATGCGGCCGTTTCCATCATTGAAGGGATGGATGCAGAGAAAATCAAGGATGAACATGACAATCAAGAGGAGACGGTCTATCTCGCCATCTCCCTACTCGGATTCAGATGCTGCGTTCCGCAGCGACAGACTCATGATTGTATTACGACCGTGTGCTACCTAACATAAATTCCGGCTACCCACAGGATTCACGCGGGACGCCCAAGCGGCGTCCCCTGCGGCACAAGGCCTACGGCCGTGGGTTATTTTATAGTGCCTGTATGCGGCTTTTAATAATTTACGTGGCGCATCCCGTCCATAGGAGGCGTGCGCGTGCCTTTCCAGCCCGTCAGGTCACGACCGCAGGAAGGGGCAGGGCGGTTGCTGAAACGGATAGCAGAGGCGGAATTTATGACAGGTGGTACTCAACAGCCCCTATTTATTTATCTTTTCTAAAATGGACGGTTTTAAGTAACATGAAAATATAAAGATGATATAACATTATTGATTACAGAATGATTGGATAAGAATATAATGTTTGTATTTTCAAAAGTCTATTACTAAAAGACAAGATAACGTTTAACTCTATTCTTAAAAGACAAAATGAAAAAACTTGAGAAATATTGAAAAATAATTATTACTGTGATAATATTTTATTACACAAGAGGGGCGTACGAAACATAACAGAACATTCATGTACGGAAAATTGGGGACATTCATTGAAAAAAAGGAGATTTAAAAAATGGAACAGACTGTACAATGTCCTAAGAAAGAACAAGTCGCTGAAAAAGCGAAATTGTCCCGCTGGGAAAAAGCCGGGATGACGAAAGCTGAATGGCAGGCGGCTGTTAAATTTGACAGCACTGACTGGGGCTGGGTCATTATGAGTATTGGCATGGCCATTGGTGCCGGCATCGTATTTTTACCGGTCCAGGTAGGCCTGGCAGGTATTTGGATTTACCTTTTGTCGGCCATTATCGGCTATCCGGCCATGTATCTTTTCCAACGGCTTTTTATCAACACGTTGGCTAAATCGGAACGCTGCGAAGATTATCCGAGCGTCATCGGCAACTATCTTGGCAAGAACTGGGGCCTTTTCCTGGGGCTGCTCTATTTCCTGATGCTCATCATCTGGGTTTTCGTTTATTCGACGGCTATCAATAATGACAGCGCTTCGTTCCTGGTTACTTTTGGTGTAACGGATCATTCTTTGGCGAAGAACCCGCTTTATGGCCTGGCTATTATCTGTGCGCTGGTTGCTATCGCTTCGCGCGGTGAAAAAGTGCTCTTTAAGATTTCTACGCTGATGGTATTGACTAAGCTCTGCGTCGTCGCCGTACTGGGGATTATCATGATTCAGCATTGGAATTTGGCTAACATTGGTGCTTTTCCTGATGTTCACTATCTCATTAAGCAGACGATTATCATGCTTCCCTTTACGCTGACGTCGATTCTTTTTCTGCAGAGCCTGAGCCCGATGGTCATTTCTTATCGTTCGCACAACAAATCGATTGAAGTCGCACGGTATAAAGCACTGCGGGCCATGAATATCGCTTTTGGCATCCTCTTCGTTACGGTATTCTTTTACGCTATTTCCTTCAATTTGGCAATGGGCCACGATCAGGCTGTCATGGCTTATGAAAATAATATTTCTGCTTTGGCGTTAGCGGCTCAGGGCATTCCGGGCACATCGGTTAAAATCATGAGCCTGATTTTGAACATCTTTGCTGTTGTTACGGCTTTCTTCGGTGTTTTCCTCGGCTTCCGCGAAGCCTGCCACGGGATTGCCATGAACTGCCTGAAACGAATCATGCCGGAAAATAAAATCAATGTCCGCGCTGTTTCTTTGGGAATCCTCGTCTTTGCTGTACTCGTTTCTTGGGGGGCCATCATCCTCAATGCACCGGTACTGAGCTTTACTTCGATATGCAGTCCTATTTTCGGGCTTATCGGTTGCCTGATTCCGGCATATCTCGTTTATCGTGTACCGCGTCTGCATGAATTGAAAGGTGCTTCCCTGTATCTTATCATTGCCACTGGTGTCTTGCTGATTATTTCGCCGTTCCTGGCTTTTTCGTAAGCCCTCAGGCTGTATTATAGGATATATTGATTTTTAGGAGTGACTGAAATGGAAAAAACTGCAGTATGGAATAAAATGATTGAAATTATGAAACAGGATGTAAAGCCGGCTACAGGCTGTACAGAACCGATTTCCCTGGCCTTTGCTTCGGCGACGGCAGCGAAAGAATTAGGTGAACCTGTAAAATCCGTAAAAGCCTTTGTCTCTGCTAACTTGATGAAAAACGGCATGGGTGTCATGGTCCCTGGTACAGGCATGCCCGGGCTTTCTATTGCCGCTGCTGTCGGTGCTCTCGGCGGCGATGCCGATGCAGGTCTGCAGGTTTTGAAATCGCTGACGCCGGAAGTAGTTGCACAAGGCAAGAAGATGGTTGCTGATGGTGATGTGACTGTCGGCGTCAATGAAACGACGAAGCACATCTTGTGTTCTGAAGCCAATGTTTATGGCGAACAGCATCATGTCCGCGCCGTTATTGTCGACAATCACACGAATGTCATTTTGATTGAAAAAGACGGTCAGATTATTTTTGAAAAAAAGACCAGCAGTGATGACGGTGAAGCTGATAAATTAGAATTCCTGCATTCGCTCAGCATTAAAGATATTCTGGATTTCGCTGAACACGTGCCGCTGGCCAATATCCAGTTCATCAAACAAGCAGAAAATTTGAATGATGCTTTGTCGAAAGAAGGCCTGACTGGGAAATACGGCCTGCGCATCGGCTGCACTATGGAAAAAGGCATTAAAAAAGGCCTTTTGGCAGGCGACTTGGCTCGGGAAATCCAGGTCCGCACCGTTGCAGCTTCTGATGCCCGCATGGGCGGTGCTGCCTGCCCGGCGATGACGAATTCTGGTTCCGGCAATCAGGGGATTACCGTTTCTGAACCGGTCACGGTAGTGGCCGATCATATCGAGGCATCGAATGAAGAACGCGTCCGCGCCTTGGCCTTGGCCAGCATGGTAGCTATTTATGCGCACAGTTATTTGCCGAAGCTGTCCGCTTTTTGCGCCACCGTCACGGCTGCTATGGGGGCTGCTGCCGGCATGGCCTGGCTCCTCGACCGTAAGACGCCGTATCAGACGATTTGCAAAGCCATTTCTTCCATGAACGGCGGTATCGTCGGTATGGTCTGCGATGGCGCGGCTGACAGCTGCTCCATGAAAGTCGCCTCAGCAGTAGAAGTTGCTTATCGCTCCGTCCTCATGGCCTTAGCGGGTATACGCGTAGAAGGCACTGATGGCTTAGTTGCCGATACGGCAGATGAATGCATCCATAACGTAGGCCTCTTGGCATCGAATGGCATGCAGCAGACGGACTGTGAAGTATTGAGCATCATGATGAACAAAAATAAAGAAGCCGCAAGAGCGTAAAATATTATGAGCAAAAAACCGGGTGCCCACATAAATCTTCTATGGGGTACTCGGTTTTTGTACATTTCCTTGAGCCTGCTCTAAATTGACAGCTATCCTTAATGAGGGTATGATGAAGGTACTTTAATTAATGGAGGGATAGCCGATGTTTGGTTTAGGTGCGCCGGAGCTTATACTTATTTTGATTATTGCCCTGATTGTCTTTGGGCCGGGGAAGCTGCCGTCGATTGGGCATGCCTTGGGCAAGAGTCTGCGGGAATTCAAGGATGCTGTCAATACGGATGAAGTTCAGGATGTGCGTGAAAAGAAGGTTCCTGAAAAGGGGGAGAAAGCGAAGGAAGGGCAGGATCCGGAGAAGAAATGACCTTTACGGATCATTTGACGGAGCTGCGCAGCCGCCTCATCAAGTCGGCGGTGGCCGTGGCCCTTGGGATGGCGGTCTGTTTCTGGAATATCGACGCCATCGTCGCTTTTTTGACGGCGCCGGCCGGGTCCCTCTACGTCATGAGGCCGGCCGAAGCCTTCCTGATTTATATGAAGGTCGCTCTCTGGAGCGGCGTCCTTTTGGCCTCGCCGGTTTTGTTCTACCAGTTCTGGGCTTTTTTGCTGCCCGCTTTTACAGCGCAGGAAAAGAAGATGCTCGCCCTTTTTGTGCCTTTTTCGGTTATTTTATTTCTCGGCGGCATCGCTTTTTCTTTCTTCATCGTCCTGCCGGCAGGGCTCCATTTCTTCATGACCTTTGCCAGCGGCGACGTCCAGCCCCTGTGGTCCCTTGAGAGCTATCTCGATTTTGCTGTCCTCATGGTCCTGCCCTTCGGCATTCTCTTCAATCTGCCGCTGATCCTGATTGCCCTGGCGGAAATGGGCATCGTCACGTCGGGCCAGCTGAAGGCCCTGCGCAAATACGTCATCGTCCTCGCCTTCGTCGTCGCCGCCGTCATCACGCCGACGACGGACATGGTGTCCCAGTCGTTATTGGCCGTGCCGATGATTTTGCTCTACGAGTTCAGTTTATTCTTTATACGATACGGTTTGAAAAAATGAAAAGAGCCTTTGCGCAGCGACGAACGAACTACGACAAATGCCCTTTATGGCGGGAGAGTGTGGGAATCGAACCCACCTGAGAAGCTGTTAACTCCCCATGCTGGTTTTGAAGACCAGAGGGAACACCAGAACCCATCCTCCCCCATGACAAGTTCATTATATCACAAATTGTCTTGCCAAATGAATCCTATCTTTGCTACACTAAAAGCGGTGAAAGTATTTAGTGGTAGAAAGGGGTATCTTGCATGATTGAATTACAGTTGAAACCGACGATTTATTCGTATGATACGTGCCGGGAATTCGCAGAAGACCTGCACGTAGGTGCCGATGACCTGATCATTACGAATCAGTACATCTTCGACCCGAATTTTAAGGACCTGGATCTTAAGTGCCATGTCATTTTCCAGGAAAAATACGGCCAAGGCGAACCGTCCGATGAAATGGCCGAAGCCATTTACAAGGATATGCCGAAAGATGTGAAGCGTATCATCGGTATCGGTGGCGGCACGGTCATGGACCTCTGCAAGCTCTTCATTTTGAAGCAGGTCAGCCCGGTCCTCGATTTGTTCGACGGCAAGATTCCTGTGGAAAAGGAAAAGGAACTGATCCTCATCCCGACGACGTGCGGCACGGGCAGTGAAGTGACGAACGTCTCCGTCATGGCTTTGGTCAGCCGCAATACGAAGAAAGGCATTGCCAACAATGCCCTTTATGCAGACAAAGCCGTCCTCATCGCAGATCTCCTGAAGACCCTGCCCTTCAAGGTCTTTGCGACGAGCTCTATCGATGCTCTCGTCCACGCCGTCGAATCGGCCCTCTCGCCGGATTCGAGCGCCAGCTTCCGCGTCTTCAGCTACAACGCCATCAAACTGATCCTCAAGGGCTACCTGCAGATCCGCGACCACGGTCCGGAAGCGCGCATTCCCCTGATGAAGGACTTCCTCCTGGCCAGCAACTGGGCGGGCATTGCCTTCAGTGTCCCCGGCTGCGCCGCCGTCCATGCCATGAGCTATCCTCTCGGTGCGAAATACCACGTGCCTCACGGTGAATCGAACTATGCCATGTTCACAGGCGTCATGAACTGTTACATGTCCATCAAGTCCGACGGGGAAATCGCCAAACTGAACCGCTTCATCGCGAACATCCTCGGCTGCGATCCGGCCAACGTCTATGAAGAACTGGAAAAGCTCCTCAACGTCATCCTGCCGAAGAAAGCGCTCCACGAATACGGCGTCAAAGAAGAAGAACTGGCAGAATTCGCCAAGTCGGTCATGGAAAACCAGGGCCGCCTCATGGCGCACAACTTCGTTCCTCTCGATTACGATAAGGTTTACGGAATCTATAAGAAGCTTTATTAGCAGTAATCGTTCATCGTAGATCGTTCGTCGTTCATCGTAAAAAAACAGGGCTGTCGCTTTTATGCGACAGCCCTGTTTTCTAGTTGTCATTCGTGTGCTTTAATGCCTAAAACCACACGGCCCGGTCGCCGGCTTTTATGATGCCGTCGGCGGCGAGGTGTACTTCTTTGCCCTCTTCGAGGTCTGTGAAGATGCAGAGGCAGGCGTCGGACGGGGCATTGGCCTTGATGAATTCATCGTCGAATTCCATCAGCTTGTCGCCTTTCTTGACGTCCTGGCCGTTTTCGACGAAGACTTTGAAGCCTTTGCCTTCGAGTTTGACCGTGTCGATGCCGATGTGCAGGAGGTATTCCAAGCCGTCTGCCGTGGTCATGCCGATGGCGTGCTTCGTGTCGAAGACGAAGGTGACTGTGCCGTCTTCCGGCGCATAGACTGTATTGTCTGTCGGGTAGACGAAGAAGCCGTCGCCGGTCATCTTACCGGCAAATGCTTCGTCCGGCGCTTCTGTGATGGGATGGAGCGTACCTGTGAAGGGCGAGTTGAAATAGCGTTTTTCTGCGGGCATTTCTGTTGTTTCTGCCGTGCTTTCCTGCGGTGCTGCTGTTTCCTGAGCCGGAGCAGTTTCAGCGGGCGCTTCTGCCGGCGCTGCGGCTTCGACGGGGCCGTCGTTCGGGTTGGTGGCCAGATAGCTTTCCAGATTGGCCTTGATGACGGCGACCTGCGGGCCGTAGACGACCTGGACGCCCTGGCCTTTCTTGATGACGCCGACGGCGCCCGTAGCTTTCAGGGCTGCATCGTTGACGATGTCCGAGTTGGTGACGGAGCAGCGCAGACGCGTGGCGCAGCAGTCGACAGAGGTGATGTTCTTCGTGCCGCCGAGAGCGCGGGTGATGGCCTGGCTGACCGTGTCGACTGGGCTACCATCTGCGTTTTTAGCAGCATCGCGGGCTTTGACGTCGGCTTTGGTGTAGAGCTTCGTTTCTACGTCGTCGTCTTCACGGCCCGGTGTCTTGAGGTTGAATTTCTTAATCAGGAAGGTGAAGATGAAGTAGTAGAGGAAGAAGTAGATGATGCCGACAGGGATGATGTACATCCAGTTGGTCTTGGCTTCACCCTGGAGGATACCGAAGATGAAGAGGTCCAGGAAGCCGCCGGAGAAGGTCAGGCCTACGGCGATGTTCAGCATGTGGGCGATCATGTAGGCCGCGCCGGCGAGGGCGACGTGGACGTAGAAGAGCATGGGAGCGACGAAGAGGAAGGAAAATTCAATCGGTTCCGTAATGCCTGTGAACATGGAAGTCAGGGCTGCAGAAAGGAGCAGGCCGCCGGCAATCTTGCGCTTTTCCGGTTTGGCCGTGCGGTACATGGCAAGAGCCGCGCCGGGCAGGCCGAAGATCATGAAGATGAATTCACCCGAGAAATAACGGGTCGCATCGGCGCTGAAGTGCGTCGTATTGGGCGAAGCGAGCTGGGCGAAGAAGATGTTCTGGCCGCCCTGGACGAGGTTGCCGTCGATCATCATCGAGCCGCCGACGCCGGTCTGCCAGAAGGGCAGGTAGAAGACGTGGTGCAGGCCGAAAGGAATGAGGGCACGTTTGATGAGGCCGAAGATGAGCGTGCCGATATAGCCCGTGCCTGTAACTAGGCCGCCGAGAGCGAAGATGCCGTCCTGGACGATAGGCCAGACGAAATACATGGCGATGCCGACGAACATGTAGACGACGGTAGAGATGATGGGGATGAAGCGGGAGCCGCCGAAGAAGGAGAGGGCATTCGGCAGGACGATCTTATGATAGCGGTTGTGCAGATAGGCGACGCCGATGCCGACGATGATGCCGCCGAAGACGCCTTCCTGCAGGGACATGATGCCGCAGACATTGGCAATCGTCCCTTCCAGGACGTCCGGCGAGACCGTGTTGTCCGAGAGGACTTTGCCCGTCAGCTTAAGGACCGCATTGGTTGAGGCGTGCATGACGAAAAAGGAAATCATTGCCGCGAGGGCGGCGACTTCTTTTTCCTGCTTGGCCATGCCGATGGCGACGCCGACAGCAAAGATAAGCGGCAGATTGCCGAAGATGATATTGCCGGCGCTGCTCATGATGGTCAGCAGTGAATTGAGTAACGTACCGTTACCGAGGACGCTTTCCAGGCCATAGGTCTGAATGGTCGTAGCGTTCGTGAAAGAGGCGCCGATGCCGAGAAGCAAACCGGCGATGGGCAGAATCGCGACGGGCAGCATAAAGCTGCGGCCGATAGACTGCAGAATAGAAAAAGCCTGGTCTTTCATACCGTAAAAATCCTCCTTGTAGTATAGAATAAGTATGAGTCAGTACGTACTTATTTTAACATACTGGAAGGATATCAAGGGATATCAAGATAAAAATGATAATTGCCTATATTGCAAGAATAGTTGAGGGAAAGTGATGATGCTGGCGCATCGTTTGCCGTGGGGCGTGAATCGTTTGCCGTGGGGCGTGAATCGTTTGCCGAAGCGCGGACAATCAGCGGCAAACGCCCAACGCCAAACGAACCACGAAAAGGCCTGTCGCTGTTGCGGCAGGCCTTTTCCTTAAGAGGAGAATGAATGTGAAGCTGTTAGTTTATATGACCTAAGTAAAGGAAGTTTTCTAACTGCTTATGCTTTGGCAGCGGCTTCGCCGAGGGCTTTGCATTCCGGGGCGTTATCCGGTGTTTCGTTGACGATGGCCGTGCCGATGACGGTGGCGCCGGCGTCTTCGGTACGCTGTTTCCAGGTATCCATCCATTCACCGGAGCCCCAGCCGTAGGAGCCGAAGAGGCCGACTTTTTTGCCCTTCAATTTCGGGGCGAGTTCAGTGAAGAACGGTTCGACGACGGAGTCTTCGAGTTCTTCCGAACCCATGGCCGGGCAGCCGAGCAAAATGACGTCTTTGCTGGCGACAGCGTCGGCATTTGTATCTTCAAAGCGGACTGATTCTACATCAGCACCGGCAGCTTTGGCAGCTGCTTCGATTTCATTAGCCATTGCTTCTGTATTACCTGTACCACTCCAATAAACGATTTCTACCATGATAAAATCCTCCTTATGCTACGATGAGCGAGTCTAATGTTGTCCCAACGGCAAAGCGATTCAAATAATCCTGCCGGCAACATGTGAAGCGACGGAAAGTACGTGCGGCGGCGCGGGCGTCGCCGTAGACTTTCCATTCGCCGCAGAGTTTCGCATGGCTGCCTTTGTTGGCGATGAAACCGCACACATCCTCCAGGGGATAGCCGAGGAAAATGCCCGATTCATGAGGGAAGCAGCCATCTTCTGCAAAGCGTGCGGCAAGACGGTCCAGCAGAGCGTTGATATCCCGGCAGTCTTGATAACCGAATTGCTGCAGGAATGAAGAAATGTCCCGGCGCTGTACGTAAGCCCAGACCCTGGCCGGCCGGTAAACGTACAGCAGGGTGCGTTTGGGACAGGCATAGAGAATGCGGAAGTACAAACCTTTGTCATTATATTTATGATTATACTTCTCGATAACTTCATCATAGGTGCAGCCGCCAGCCAAGCGGGGAAGACAGAGAAGGGATGCCTGCTTGAGACCTGCCAGAGTTGGCGAACAATGGGTTATTAAGACGAAATCCAAGTTCATATCCGGTTGCCGCTCCTTTCGCTTTGATACTGTAAGTATAGCTTATTTGAAAATGAATGTCAATATAAATATGATAAGAAATTTCATTTAAATACGCGAAGAAGAACGGACTGACTTTTTGACCTTGACAGATATTGTATAATAAGGGTATATAGTGGGAGGTGGAATTTTATGGATGCTGCATATGATACGAATCATTGTTTCGGCTGCGGCCGCGACAATCCGATTGGTCTGAAACTGGATATGCATATGGAAGACGGCCGCTGTGTCGCCTATTTTACGCCTAAGGCAGACCACGAAAGCTACGGTGACCGCATGCACGGCGGCCTGACCAGTACGCTTTTGGATGAAGTCATGGGCGATTATGTTTTCCGCACGGCCAAGAAGCCGGCCTATACGGCGCGCCTGGAAATCCGCTTCCGCAGTGCCATCCGCATCGGCGAAACGGTAAAGGTCGAAGGCTGGCCGGAAGTCCATCGCGGCCGCCTTTTCATCATGAAGGGCTGCATTACCCATGAAGACGGCACGCTGGCCGCCGAAGCGAAGGCTGAAATGATGCTGGCCAAAGAAGAGGCCTAGAGGAGGTTTTCATATGGATAGAAGCGATATGATGCACCGCATGTACGATATCAAAGGACCCTTGGTAGCAAAGAAATTTGCTGCCCGCGGCTTCGAGGCCGTCTACTGTCCGACGAAGGAAGAAGCCCTGAAGCAGGCTGTGTCCTACATCCCGGCAACGGACGTCGTTTCCTGGGGCGGCTCTGTGTCGATCAATGAAATCGGCCTGCGCCCGTACGTCCTAGAACACAACAAGGTCATCGACCGCGATTCGGCCAAAACGCCGGAAGAACGGGTCGAACTGATGCGCAAAGCCCTGCTCTGCGATACCTTCATTATGGGTACCAATGCGGCGGTCCAGGACGGCCAGCTGATCAACATCGACGGCAACGGCAACCGCGTGGCCGCCCTCTGTTACGGTCCGAAACAGGTCATCGCCATCGTCGGCATGAATAAAGTCGTACCGACTGTCGAAGCTGGCATCGAACGGGCCCATACGGTAGCTTCGCCGCAGAATATCGGCCGTTTCCCCGGTGCCGCTACGCCTTGTGCCAAGACGGGTATGTGTGCACACTGCACGCGGCCGGACAGCATCTGCGCTCAGGTCGTACGGACGCGGGTCTGTAAGCCCCAGGGCCGGATCAAAGTTATCCTGGTCGGCGAAAACCTTGGCTTTTAAGCCGGAAAAGAGAGGAAATTCATTATGAGAACGGGAACGGGTGTCGTCGAAGAAGCTTTTCCCAATGGACTGGCAAAAATCCAGACGAACCGCAATAATTTGTATTCACCCTGCAGTGACAGCATGTGTGCCGATAACGTCGTCATCGATGCTGTCAATCCCATCGGCGCCAAGAAAGGACAGTATGTCCAGTTCGATATCCCGGAAACGGGCATGGGCGTCAAGGGCATCATCTGCTTCGGTGTGCCTTTGCTGTTAGTTATCATCTGCGGCATCATCGGCTACCTTATCGGCAGCTCAGCGCAGATGACACCGGAAATGACGGCTTTCGCCGGCATGATTGTCGGCGGCGTCATCGGCTGTCTGATCTTAAAGGGCTACGAAAAAAAGATCAACAGCAACCAGACAAAAGTAGAAATCACGGGTATCATTTCGTAAGAAACCGTTTGTTGTGGGTCGTTCATCGTTTGTCGTTGTGAAACAGGCTCGCTGACGCATCGCTGCCATGAAAAAAACTCAGCCAAGCCTGTGCAAATTTTTCGATGAACGGCCTACGATGAACGCCAAACGAAAAAAGCTGCCGCTTTTGCGGCAGCTTTTTTAAATAACATCAATCTGACAAGCCTGCATGGCTTTTAAGGCGTTTTCATGGCCTTCCGGTGTGGCGCCGGCGCAGCAGCTGCTGTCGACGATGATTTCTTTTTCCGGATAGAAGGCCTTCAGCAGCATGGCATTGGTGATGACGCAGATGTCTGTGCAGAGGCCCATGAGGACCAGGCGGTCATAGTCACGGACCGTTTCGACCAGGTCCGGACAGCCGAAGGACGGCTTTTCCAGGATGTCCGCCCACATGGTGTAGGGCAGGAGCTGCTTGCAGATGCGCCAGCCCCGCGTGTCCTTGATGCAGTGGGGGACGGGCAGCTTCTTGCCTTCCTGGGTCTCGCTGTAGTTCTCATCGTGCGTATCCTGCGTGAAGATGAGGTCCGTTTCCTGATCCGCATTCTTTTTGGCAGCGACGATCTTCGCTTCGACTTTCGGCACGATGGCCTGTGCCTGGGCGCTTCCGAGGGCGCCGTCGATGAAGTCGTTCTGCATATCGATGATGATGTAGGCCTGAGTCATGATTTAGCTCCCTTTCTTATTCAGCGCGCAGTTCCTTCAGATATTCCGGGACATCCGGGCAGGTCATGAGGCCGGACATAAGGGCGATGCCCTTGATGGGAATGCCTTCGAGCTGGGAGATGGTCTGCGGTGTCACGCCGCCCAGGGCATAGACCGGGATTTTGACGGCATTGCAGATGTCTTTGAGCGTATCCGTGCCAATCGGCGGGTCCGACGGCTTGCAGGCGGTCGGGAAAACATGGCTGGCCATGAGGTACGTGGCACCCAGTTCCTGGGCCCGGACGGCTTCGGCGACGGTGTGGACGGAGACGCCGAGGGTCGTCATGTAGTAGAGCAGAGACGAATGGGTTTCCAGATACGGCAGGGAGCACTGGAAGCGGGGAATGTGGAGACGGATGGCAGCTTTGCCGAAATGCTGGAGAACACACGTCTGCTGGTGGATGCTGCAGAGGCGCAGGGCACGTTTGGCATATTCCGTGTATTCTTCTTCAGAGAGATTCTTTTCACGAAGGACGATGAAATCTACATCGGAAGCGGCGATTTGTTCGAGCTGGTCCCAGTAGTTCGTCGAAGCTAATTCGTGATTTGTAATTGCAGCTACTTTTAACACGATTTATCACCTTATTAATATTAGAGTATTTTATATCTATAACTATACATGAATCTCATACTAACGTCAACAATTATACCAATAGAATATAATGGTTGCTTTGTATGACTAAAACGCAGTCAATCACGATAAAATATAACAAAAACGGTTCGGGGTGGATTGGGTCCCAAACCGTTTTTGTTCGTTTATTTTTATAGGATATAGTGATGGATAGCGTAAAAATTATAAGTAAATATACTCACTGGTCATAGGCTGGAGGCCCATGCTCTTGATGTCAGAGTACATCTGGTCGAAGGAACGGCCGTCCGTGATTTCGAACTGTTCATCGCCCATTTCCGAGCCGTCGTCCTTCAAATGGCCGCCGATGCCGACGCAGACGCTGGCCGATACTTTCGTAGCGGCGATCTTCATAATGGCATTGCGGTAGCGGGCGCTTTCGCGGCTCGAGACGACGATGCTGGCATAAGGCATGAAGAGGCGGTACGCGCAGATGATCTGCGTCAGTTTCCGTTCGTCTACGTCTTTCGGGTTGATCTTATCGTTGTTGATGATCGGGCAGAGACGCGGACAGGAGAGGGAAATTTCAGCATGCGGATATTTGCGCTGCATGAGCCAGGCGTGCATGCCCGTGGCGACGGCGTCCTTCTGATAATCGTCGAGGCCGAGGAGGGCTGCAAAGCCGACGCCGCGCATGCCGCCGAGGATAGCGCGTTCCTGGGAATAGAAGCGGTACGGGAAGATGCGTTTGTGGCCGGCCAGGTGGAGTGTTTCGTATTTGTCGGAATTGTACGTTTCCTGGAAGACCGTGACGTAGTCGGCGCCGCATTCGTGCAGGAATTTATAGTCTTTGACGTTGACCGGATAGATTTCCATGTTGATGACGCGGAAATACTGACGGGCGATCTTGACGGCGTTGCCGATGTAGTTGATGTCGCTCATCTTCGGGCTTTCGCCGGTCAGCATGATGACTTCTTCGATGCCCGTGTTGGCGATGTTCTGGCATTCGCGGTGCAGTTCTTCGTCGGTCAGGCGGGCGCGCTTGATTTTATTGTGCGAGTTGAAGCCGCAGTAGATGCAGTAGTTGTCGCAGTAGTTGGCAAAGTAAATCGGCGTCAGGATGGTGATGTTATTGCCGAAGTGACGGCGCGTGACGAGATGGGCTTTCTGGGCCATTTCTTCGAGGAAGGGAGCGGCGGCCGTCGAAAGGAGAGCCATGAAGTCATGCGGGTCCAGATGTTCTTTGGAAAGGGCCAGGCGGACGTCTTTTTCCGTGAAGTCATCGTTGTTGAAGGCATTGTGGTAGGCTGTGACCTGGTCGAGCATGTCCGAGTCGATGATGTCCATGCCCGGTAAATATTTCATATGATCGATGCGTTTTTCTTCCGTCATGTTTGTTCCTCCTTAGTCGCCTAAGAAACCTGTAAGCGGGTCCGAAGCCGAAGCCGTTTCACGGACGCGGCCGAGGCCGGCGAGATAAGCATCGCGGCCGGCACGGATGGCTTCACCGAAAGCTTTGGCCATGAGCGGCAGGTCGCCGGCCGTAGCGACAGCCGTGTTGGCCATGATGGCAGCAGCGCCCATTTCCATGGCTTCGCAGGCCTGGGACGGACGGCCGATACCGGCATCGACGATGACCGGCAGGTCGATTTCGTCAATCAGGATCTGGATGAAATCTTTCGTCGAAAGACCTTTGTTGGTGCCAATCGGCGAAGCGAGCGGCATGATGGCAGCGGCGCCGGCATCGACGAGGGCGCGGGCGGCGTAGAGGTCCGGATACATGTAAGGCATGACGACGAAGCCTTCTTTGGCCAGGATTTCCGTAGCTTTGATCGTTTCGTTGTTGTCCGGCAGGAGATATTTGGAGTCGCGCATGACTTCGATCTTGATGAAATCGCCGCAGCCGACTTCACGGGAGAGGTGGGCGATGCGGACGGCTTCGTCAGCCGTGCGGGCGCTGGACGTATTCGGCAGGAGGGTGACATCCTTCGGGATGAAGTCGAGGATGTTGTCTTTCTGACCGGCTTCGACGCGGCGCAGGGCCATGGTGACCATCTGGGCACCGCCCTGTTCGACAGCAGCTTTGATCAGGTCGACAGAGAATTTGCCGGAACCTAAGATGAAACGCGACGTAAATTCATGGCCGCCAAGGACTAAGGTATCTTTCTTTTCCATTGGGAAACACTCCTTTTATGATAATCGATGAAATATATCTTCAACTTTGCCGCGGGAATCAGCCCCCGCCGACGAAGTGGACGATTTCCATGGAATCGCCGTCTTTCAGCGTTACGCTGTCATAGGTGCCGCGCGGCACGATTTTGCCGTTCAGTTCGATGGCGATGCGGTCTGTGCGGTATTCCTTTTCTGTCAGATAGGTCAGCAGGTTCTGGCCGCCGGCGTCGATGTCCTGGCCGTTGATCCGTACCATTGAAGTCCCTCCTTTCGGGATAATGAAAAAAGGGTCGCACGAAGATTTACACCCAAGGTGGTGTACCCCTTCGTGCGACCCTTATCTTTCGGTCTCACTCTGCCTACGATTATAGCTCATTGTCACGAAAAGTCAACACTTGAAAATTAGTTCCTGCCGGCAGGAAAGACGACAAATGGCGTGGAACATAGTATAATGAAGATATATTTTGCGTGAGGTGAGCACTGCCATGGAAGAACGGATGGACTGGACGGATATTGCCCGTTATTTTTATTTGACCGATGAAAGGATGCAGGGGATTTCCCGCGGTTTTGCAGCGGAAATCGAGAAGGCCCTGAGCCGGCAGGCCGAGGCATCGCTGGCGGCGGAGAAATCCTATGCGCCCCTGCCGGACGGCAGCGAAGCGGGCGTCTATCTGGCCCTTGATTTCGGCGGCACGAATGTGCGGGCAGCGCGCGTCCGCCTCTTGGGACGGCACTGCTACATCGTCGAAAAAAAAGTATCCTGCCCGCTCTATGTGCCGGGGGCGTACGATTACCGCTCGCCGTCGACGACGCCGCAGGAACTCTTTGATTTCCTGGCCGGCGTCGTCGCCCGCGTCGCCCACCGTCATGAAGCGTACCGCCTGGGTCATACTTTTTCCTTTGCCGTCGACCGCAACGAACTGCGTGACGGCAAGCTGCGGGAATGGGCCAAGGAAATCGCCGTTCCCGGCGTGGAAGGAGAGCTCGTCAATGCCCAGCTGAAAGCAGCCCTCGTCCGCCGCGGCCTGACGGACATCGAACCGGCGGCCCTGATCAACGATACGGCAGCGCTTCTCCTTTCGGCGGCCTATACGATGGAACGCGTGCATATGGGCATCGTCTGCGGCACGGGCTTCAATGCCTGCTACTACGAGCCGGCCTTAAAGATGATCGTCAATCTGGAAGCCGGCGATTACAGCGGTCTCGTGCGCAATCGCTGGGATGAAGCCGTCGATGCCCGGTCGGTACAGCCTGGCCTGCACCGTCTGGAAAAGATGGTCAGCGGCGCCTATGCGGCAGAAATTTTCCGCCAGACCCTGCTGACGTACTTCCAGACGCCGTCGCTGCCGCCTTTTTCGACAGAAACGATGAATGAAATCGTCAGCAACGACAATGACCGGCAGTGCCAGCTCCTCATGGCCAGGACCTGGCAGCGCATCGTGCCCTTTACGGACGTGCGGCCTGTGCGCAATATCGGCGCGGCCATCTTCGTCCGTGCGGCCCAGCTTGCCGGGACCGTGGCCAGCGGCATCCTGCACCATCTCTATGGCGATCATTTGACCCCGGCCCAGACCATCGCTGTTGACGGCAGCGTCCTGGAACACGTCCGCGGTGCCCTTTTCATGATGGAAGATGCCATGCAGGCCTGCGAGAATGAAGGCCAGAGCCGGGAAAAACAAGTCCCGGCCGAACCCTTCCTGCTCCAGGACGGCCCGCTCACCGGCGCCGCCGTCGCCGCAGCGTTAGGAGAGAAATCAGTTTTTAGTTTGTAGTGTTTAGTTTGCAGTAAAAAACAAACCCAAAATACTAAAAACTGCAAACTGCAAACTACAAACTCTAGCCCTTCGCCGGTTTTTTATGTACAATATAATATTGCAGATAGCATAATATTGCAGATAGCGACGATAGCGAAGGGAGGCGTCAGGCGCAGTGCTGCAGCTCGATAAGTCGATCAGTAAGCCTTATTATGTACAGATTTATGAATATTACCGCCGCGAAATCGAAGCACACCGCATGGTCGCCGGCATGCGCCTCGAGTCGGTGCGCGATTTGGCCCAGAGTGCAGGCATCAGCAAGATGACCGTGGAAAAGGCCTATTACCAGCTGGCCAGCGAAGGCTACATCCTGCGCCGCCATAAAGCCCGCTATGAAGTGGCGTCTCTCGGCGTGCGCGAAGAACGGGAGGCTGCCGGGACGGAACCGGCAGCGCCGGCCGTTGCCAGCCGTCCGGTGTACCGCTATGATTTTGCCAGCGGTGACATGGCGCTGGAACGCTTTCCCCTCGATATCTGGCGCAAATACATGAATCGGATCCTCTCCGAACCGGACCGCCTCCTGGCGGCCAACGACGACCAGGGCGTGCCGGACCTGCGCCGCGCCCTGAGCCGCTACGTCTATGAGACGCGCGGCGTCCACGCGGATCCGTCGCAGATCATCATCGGTGCCGGCACGGTCTCTCTGCTCGGTGTCCTGACGAATCTGCTGCACGATAAATATTCCTGTATCGGCGTCGAAGACCCGGGCTTTCGCCTGGGCCGGGAAATCTTCCGCAACAGCGGCTATTCTATCGTGCCCATTCCCATCAGCGGCGGCCTGCTCCACGTCGATGCCCTGGAAGCCAGCGGCGTCCGCCTGGTCTATGTCAGTCCATCCCATCAGTTCCCGACGGGGACGGTCATGCCCGCCGGCATACCC
>URLP01000011.1 GCA_900548635.1 uncultured Megasphaera sp. | reverse complement strand
GCGCCTTCCTTACGGCCGCCAACGGCAACCTTACGATCCGCCATGACGGCACAGGCGACGGCAATCTCTACAGTCTGTCGTCCAAGGGGACGACACGGGTCGACCTTAAAGACGGCAGCCTCTATCTCGACAATATCGACGGCGACCTCATTGCCCTCTTTGTCCGCAATCCGGAAAAGACGACGGACATCAAGCACATGAGTGTCGGCAGGCAGCTTTCCCTTGCCGGTGACAACCTCAGTTTTGAGGACATCACACAGCGCGAAGGCGCCGACGGCAAAGTGACCATTACCACGAGCGGTGCCCACGAAGACACTCCAATCCGGCAGCTGCACATCGGCGATATCCGTACCAACTTGGGGAGTAGTGCCGCATTCAGGCACCTCTGGCTGAAAAACGGCGACGTCACTGTCAGCCAGGGTTCCCTGGACATCGATAAGCTTTACGTCCTCGACAAGGTGACCTTCAGCAACGGCGTCATGACGACGAACGTCTTCGGTTCGGCTCCGGTCTATGACGATACCATTACCAGTGCTTACTGGAACAACACGGCCGTCAACAATCCGAAAGCCGGCCTCGCGGCCTGGATGAGCGATACTCCATCGTTGCAGTGGGCATACCTGCACTTCCCTGGCCAGGGATACGTCCAGTTCAGCAACGGCCATCTCCTCGACGTGCAGCCGCACAATTACGTCTATAGCCAGCGCTACAGCGAAAATGACGTCATGCGCATGAGCATGGATGCCGATTTCTACGACTTCTACCGTCAGTACTACCATCCGGGTCTGTTCTACCACGAACGCTACAACTTGGTCGATGTCAGCCAGTGGCAGGACTATGCGGCACAGGAAGGTGAAATCACAGTAGAATAAAGGAAGGGTCTGCGGTATAATAGATACAAAATAGTTGTTATTGAAAAAGGAGTGTTTTCCAATGAACAAGAAAGCTGAAAACTTTAAAAAATATCTCGACGAAAAAGAAATCAAAGCCTTTACGGTCGATGAAATCAAAGATGACCAGTTCCAGACGGTCGTCTTCCGGTCGGCTGCTGACATCAACGGCAACCGCCTGCCTCTTATCGTCATCCTCGATACCAGTATTTACGGCATGATCCGCATCCTGGTAGCGCCGAAGGTCCTGCATGATGATAACGAAGCAGCTGTCCTCAAATTGCTCAACACATACAATAAGCAATATAAATCCTTCAAATACTACGTCGATGACGAAGGCAACCTCATCCTCGACACGTGCGTTCTCCTCAAAGACGACGACGTCGACGGAGACCTGATTTACGCCATGTTCGACGTCCTCATCCGCCACCTCGGCGAAGCCTACAAAGACATCATGAAGTCGATTTGGGGGTAGGTAGGAAATCCCACGAAAGGAGCTGTCGCTTTTTGCGGCAGCTCCTTTCTTTTTTTAACTCGTCTTTTTGACGTTTGAATAAAATGCATAAAGATTCAGTTGTTTAGACAAAATCGGCATAAGATGAACGTTTTACTGGAAAAGTCTTGCTTAAATTTTCTGTAAATAGTAAAATGAAGATAACAAATAGTCATTTAAAGAATTCTTTTGAAAGATAATTAATGGCTCCTATGTGTACACGGATTTTTAGTTTACGGAATTTTTGAGAAAGGGGAAACAGTACTATGGCAAAGAAAGTATTCAAAACGATGGACGGCAACGAAGCCGCCGCGTACATCGCTTACGCCTTTACGGAATTAGCTTCCATCTTCCCGATTACACCGTCGTCGCCGATGGCAGAACATGTCGATGAATGGTCGGCTCACGGCCGCAAGAACCTCTTCGGCACGACTGTCCAGGTCCAGGAAATGCAATCTGAAAAAGGGGCTGCCGGCGCCATGCACGGCGCACTGAACACGGGCACCTTGACGACGACGTTCACGTCTTCCCAGGGCATGATGATCATGCTCAGCAATATGTTCAAGATCTCCAGTGAACTCCTGCCGGGCGTCTTCCACGTCGCCTCCCGTACGGTCGCCACCAACGGTTATACGATTTTTGCCGGTCACGACGATGCCATGGCCATGCGCGGCACGGGCATCAGCATGATGTGCGAAGCGAGCGTCCAGGAAATCATGGACTTGGCGGCTGTCGTCCATGCAACGGCTATTTCCTGCCGTATCCCAATCATCAACTTCTTCGACGGCTTCCGTACGTCTCACGAAATCCAGAAAATCGAAGTCCTGCCTTATGAAAAACTGCGTCCCCTCCTCGATATGGACGCCGTCCGCGCCTTCCGCAAACGCGGCATGAACCCGGACAATCCGGAAGCCATCTCTTTCTGCGAACCGGCTGAAACGTTTATGCAGCACCGCGAAGCGCTGAACAAGTTCTATGACCGCGTCCCGGATGTCGCTGAAGGCTACATGCAGAAGATCAGCGAAATCACGGGCCGCGAATACCACCTCTTCAACTACACGGGAGCACCGGATGCAGAATTCGTCCTCGTCGCTATGGGCAGCGGTGCCCAGACCATCGAAGAAACGGTCAAGATGATGGTCGAAAAAGGCGAAAAAGTCGGCTGCATCAACGTCCACATGTTCCGTCCGTGGTCGGAAAAACACTTCCTCGCCGCTCTGCCGAATACGGTCAAGAAGATTGCCGTCCTGGACCGCACGAAGGAAACCGGTGCCAACGGTGAACCGCTCTATCACAGCGTAGCCGCTACCTTTGCCACTGCCGATAATGCGCCGAAGGTCTACCACGGCCGCTACGGCATCGCTTCCAAGGAATTCCTGCCGGGCGACGTCGTCGCAGCTTTTGAAAACCTGAAAGCCTTCGAACCGAAGAACGATTTCACGCTGAGCATCGTCGATGATGTTACCTATAAATCCCTGCCGCGTGTCAAAGGCGTCGTTGTTGCCGGCAAAGGCCTGAAAGCCTGCAAGTTCTGGGGCTTCGGTTCCGACGGTACAGTCGGGGCCAACAAGAGCGCCATCAAGATCATCGGCGACAACACGGATATGTACGCTCAGGCTTACTTTGCCTATGACTCGAAGAAATCCGGCGGCGTCACCGTTTCCCATCTGCGCTTCGGCGATACGCCCATCAAGATGCCGTATCTAATCAACAACGCCGACTTCATCGCCTGCCACCGCCAATCCTATGTGCACGGCTTCGACCTCCTGCGGGGCATCAAAAAGGGCGGTACGTTCCTGCTCAACACGGTCTGGAAACCGGAAGAACTGGACGAAAAACTGCCGGCTAAATTAAAACGCGCCATTGCCCGCAACGACGTCCAGTTCTATATCATCGACGCCGTCGGTATTGCCCAGAAGATTGGACTCGGCGGCCGCATCAACATGATCATGCAGTCGGCCTTCTTCAAACTGGCAGACGTCATCCCCCTGGACCTGGCCATCAGCAAGCTGAAGGAATCGGTCGTCACGTCGTACGGTAAGAAAGGCCAGAACATCGTCGACATGAACAATGAAGCCATCGACCAGGGTCTCTCGGCCATCGTCAAGATCGACGTACCGGCAGAATGGGCCGACGCCGTCGACGCACCGGCTGACCTCTCGAAACACACGAAGTTCTTCCGCGAATTCTCAATCCCTGTCAATGCCCTCGAAGGCGACGATCTTCCGGTCAGCGCTTATGACGGCATCGAAGACGGCCGCTGGCCGACAGGGACCTGCGCCGAAGAAAAACGCGGCGTCGCCATGTTCGTACCGAGCTGGGATGCTGAAAAATGTATCGGCTGCAACCAGTGTTCCTTCGTATGTCCGCACGCTGCCATCCGTCCCTTCCTGCTGACGGCTGACGAAGCAGCTGAAGCACCGAAAGGTTATCAGGATAAGGAAATCAAGGTCGCACCGGGCTATAAATTCAATATCGTCGTCTCCGTCATGGACTGCCTGGGCTGCGGCAGCTGTACCCACGTCTGCCCGAAAGACGCCCTGACCATGAAGCCCTTCGATGATGAAGAATACAAAGCCGCTCTCTGGGATTACGTCATCAACCTGCCGGCCAAGAAGAACCCGATGGACAAGAATACGGTCATCGGCAGCCAGTTCGAACAGCCGCTCCTCGAATTCACGGGTGCCTGCGCAGGCTGTGCCGAAACACCGTACTGCAAAGTCGTTACGCAGCTCTTCGGCGACCGCATGATGATCGCCAACGCTCACGGCTGCTCCAGTGTCTGGGGCGGCAGCGCACCGGACTGCGGCTACACGAAGAACGCCCAGGGTCACGGCCCGGCCTGGTCGACATCGCTCTTTGAAGACAACGCCGAATACGGCTTCGGCATGCACTTGGCAGAAAAAGTCGAACGCAATCTCCTGGAACAGAAAATCGACCTCGCCATGGACGTCGCCAGCCCGGAACTGCAGGCAGCTTTCAAAGACTGGAAAGAACACAAGATGGACAGCGACGGCACGCGGGAACGCTCGGATAAAGTCATCGCTCTCCTGGAAGCAGAAAAAGCCGGCAAACCGGCTCTGGAAGATGTTTATGATTTGAAACAGTTCCTCGTCAAACGCAGCCAGTGGATCTTCGGCGGCGACGGCTGGGCTTACGATATCGGCTACGGCGGCCTGGACCACGTCCTGGCACAGGGTGAAGACGTCAACGTCCTGGTCTTCGATACGGAAGTCTACTCCAATACGGGCGGCCAGGCTTCGAAAGCTACGCCGACGGCAGCGGTCGCACAGTTCGCAGCGTCCGGCAAGAAGACGAAGAAGAAGGATCTGGGCCTGATGGAAGCACAGTACGGCTACATCTATGTCGCACAGGTCGCTATGGGCGCCGACAAGAACCAGTTCATGAAGGCCCTCCGCGAAGCCGAAGCCTACAACGGCCCGTCCTTGATCATCGGTTATGCACCGTGCATCAACCACGGCCTGAAAGTCGGTCAGGGTCAGAGCCAGCTCGAAGAAAAACGCGCTGTCGAAGCCGGTTACTGGCACCTCTGGCGCTACAATCCGGAATTGAAGAAACAGGGCAAGAACCCGTTCATCCTCGATTCCAAACCGCCGACAGCCAACTTCCGCGACTTCCTCATGGGCGAAACGCGGTTCTCGTCCCTGCAGCGTACCTTCCCGGATACGGCCGAAGCCCTCTTCGAAAAGACGGAACAGGATGCCAAAGACCGTTATGAAGGCTACGTCCGCCTGACAAAAGCATATGATAAATAAGAGTTTGAAGTTTTAAGTTTGTAGTTTGTAGTAAAAAGCCCTGTCGCTTCGGCGGCAGGGTTTTTTTAGGCTTCCCTATCAGGGGAGGCTTTCTACTGCAAACTGCAAACTACAAACTACGTACTTCCTCCAGCAGTTCTGTCAGTATCTCGATATACCGCGCAGCTTCAGGCGGCAGGGCTTCGCCTGCGATTTTGATCCAGCCTACGGTCATTTTGTCTAAGGGGTTGGCGATGGGGATGGCCCGGATGTGGCGGCCGACGACGGTCGGTGCGACGTGGCCTGTGCCGATGGTGTAGGCGTTGGTTTCGCGGATGACGCTGAAGAGGGTCGAGCGGTCTGTGACGTAGATGCACTGGCGGCTTGATGTATCGGGCAGGAGCAGTTCTTCTGAGAACTGCGATTCTTCGTTCTGGCCCTGTTCGAAGCGGACGCAGGGATAGCCCCTGAACTGCTTTGGGACGACGGATTCTGAAGCAGCCAGGGGATGGCCGCTGCGGACGTAGAGACAGGGCGTGAAGGCGCAGAGAGGGCAGAATTCGAGCTTATTTTTACAAAAGAGATCCCTCAGGAAGCGCTCATTCATGTGGGAGAGGAAGAGGATGCCCAGCTGGCTCTCGCGGGTGACGACGTCGTGAATGACCTGGCTCGTCCGCCCTTCGCGCAGGGTGAAGGTGAAGGCCGCTTCCTGCGGGACGTGCTGCAGGGCGTGCAGGAAGGCTTCGTCGGCAAAGGGATAGTGCTGGGAAGAAATGGAGAGGGCCCGGGGCAGGTCCTCTTTTTTTTCGCCCCGGAAATGGTCGTACATGGCCGCCGTGTGGGCGAGGATGTGACTGGCGTAGTGCAAAAATTCCAGCCCTGCCGGTGTGAAGGTGATGCCGTGTCGATTCCGCTCGACGAGGGTCAGGGAAAATTCTTTTTCCAGATCCCGGATGGCCGTGCTCAGACTGGGCTGGGAGATGTTCAGGGCCTGGGCAGCCGCGGAGATAGAGTTGTGTTTTGATAACTCAAGAATATAACGTAGTTGCTGTAAAGTCATAATCAAACACCTCGAATATCAACGGTACCTATAAACGTTTTTCTTAATTTTATTGTATCAAAATAAGAAATCCCGGAAAAGTTATGACTTTTTTATACAATAAAGGAATATTAAAAATGAAAAATATGAATAGATAGCAGCGAAAAAGAGAAAAAGGAGAAAGGCAGACAAACTATAAATTATAAAGAAAATCGAACAAAATTTGACTTTTTGGAAAGGACATCTGTGAGGGGGAACGTCGACGTTGTGAGCTTGATGCATGCGAAAAAATTGAAAGAAAAAGGCCTTTGAATATAGATATTTCCTATGGATGTAAATTGCACAATGAATATTTTACAGTAAATATCTTCCATGATATACTTAAATTAAAGAATAGAACGTTTAAGTAAATGGTGAAAACCACTATATACATTAAATTTTACGGTTTGATGAAAAATAACGCACCATCCCATAAATGAAATGTATATGAACTGAAAAGGAGAAAGGAGACGAAATAGAGGGGTGCAAATGTAGTTTTAGAGGGGACAATGTAATTTCGATGTATTCGCCATAGGAGGTAATCGATATGAATTCATCAGCAGCGCTGGCCCGACAAGCGGGAATGACAGATGCACAATGGAAAGAAGCCGTCAAGTTCGACAGTACGGACTGGGGTTGGATTATTATGAGTATCGGCATGGCCATCGGCGCGGGCATCGTCTTTCTGCCCGTTCAGGTCGGCCTTGTCGGTGTCTGGGTTTATTTGTTCTCGGCCATCATCGCCTATCCGGCGATTTATCTGCTGCAGCGCCTCTTCATCAATACCCTGGCCGATTCGCCGCGCTGCGAAGATTATCCCAGCGTCATCAGCGGCTATCTGGGCAAGAACTGGGGCTTCCTCTTGGGGATTCTCTATTTCCTGAGCATCCTCATCTGCGTCTTCATGTATTCCACGGCCCTGACCAATGACAGTGCATCCTTCCTCTTCTCGTTTGGCGTGACGGATTCGCTCCTTTCGGACAACCCCTTCTACGGCCTGGCCATCATCTGCGTCATGGTCCTCATCGCCTCGCGCGGTGAACAGCTCCTCTTCCGCGTTTCGACGCTCATGGTCCTGACCAAGCTCCTCGTCGTCATCTGCCTCGGCGGCATCATGATTCAGCACTGGAACCTGGCCAATATCGGCGTCTTCCCGGATTTGGGCTACCTCATCAAGAACACCATCGCCATGCTGCCCGTCACGCTGACGTCGATCCTCTTCATCCCGAGCATCAGCCCGATGGTCATTTCCTACCGCTCCCACAATAAGTCGATTTACGTGGCTCGCTACAAAGCCATGCGGGCCATGAAAATCGCCTTTTCCGTCCTTTTCATCACGATTTTCTCGTACGCCATGTCCTTCAATCTGGCCCTCGGCCACGACCAGGCCGTCATCGCTTATTCCCAGAACATCTCGGCCCTGGCTATCGTCGCCAGAGGCTTCGACGGCAGCGCCGTCAAGATTTTCAGCCTGATCCTCAACATTTTCGCCGTCATGACGGCTTTCTTCAGCGTCTTCCTCGGCTTCCGTGAAGCCTGCCAGGGTATTGCCATGAACATCCTGCGCCGCTTCATTCCGGAAGAACGCATCAGTAAGAGCATGGTCCGCCACGGCATCCTGATCTTTGCCGTCGCCGTCGCCTGGGGCGCCATCGTCCTCAACGCGCCGGTCTTGAAGCTCCTCACTCTTTTAGGCCCGATTTTCGGCATCATCGCCTGCCTCATCCCGGCCTACCTGGTCTACAAGGTCAAGGCCCTGAACAAGTACAAGGGCATCTCCCTGGTCCTCATCGTCTTCGCCGGCATCCTCCTCATCATTTCGCCGATTATTGCCATGATATAAGCTGGTAAAACGATTGTCTTTAAAATGTGTATAAAAGTATCCTTGACAGGTTAAAAAATGCGGTGTATGATACAAGCATCAACCGAACATCGTCCATGAAACCTTTGAGGCGGAAGTAAAAACGATGACGTGCACGTACAGAGAGCCGGGGTGCTGAGAGCCGGCCGACGCAGCTCGTTAAATGGACCGCTGAGGGCGCAGTCAAAAGCCGTGAGGCTGAGTATTCTGCGACGTGTTGGCATACGTCAGTTGCCGGGAATATGTTGGTATTCCGTCGAGAGTAGGGTTCAACCCCTAAAACAAGGTGGCACCGCGGAACAGTATCCGTCCTTGACAAGTAACATTGTCATGGGCGGATTTTTTTTATAGGAGGTTCATATGGAAACGCTCAGTCTGGAAGAAGTAAAAGCCTATCAGGGTGACTACAAAGTCGTGCCGATCTGCCGCAGCATGTATGCCGACGTCCGCACGCCGCTTGAAGTATTGCGCATTGTCAAGAATATCAGCTCGCACTGCTATTTGCTGGAAAGCATGGAAGACTCCCAGCGCTGGGGCCGCTACACCTTCATCGGCTACGACCCGCAGATGGGACTTTACTGCAAGGACGGCACGGTCCACATCAAGACCGGCTCCGAAGTCCAGATCCATACGGACCATCCGGAACAGCTCATTTCCCAGATCCTTGACGACAACAAGGCGCCGCGCCTCAAAGACCTGCCTCCCTTTACGGGCGGCCTCGTCGGCTACTTCGCTTACGACTTCATTAAATACGCCGAACCGTCGCTCAAGCTGAATGCCGTCGACGATGACGGTTTCAATGATTTCGACCTCATGCTCTTCGATAAGGCCATCGTTTTTGACAACCTGAAGCAGCAGATCTACCTCATCGTCAATGTCCGCCTCGATTCGGCCGAAGAAAATTACAACCGTGCCCTCCTGGAAATGCAGCGCATGGAAGCGCTGATCCGCGACGGCAAGAAGGCACCGGACGTACCGCTTCAATTAAAGAGCGACTTCAAGCCCCTCTTCAATGAAGAAGAATACTGCCGCATGGTCGAAAAGGGCAAGGAATACATCCGCGAAGGCGATATCTTCCAAGTCGTCCTGGCCAACCGCATGAGCGCCGAAGCAGAAGGGAGCCTTCTCGATACGTACCGGGTCCTGAGGACGATCAACCCGTCGCCGTACATGTTCTTCTTCTCCGGCGACGACATCGAACTGGCCGGCTCTTCGCCGGAAACGCTGACCCGCCTGGAAGACGGCGAGCTCTTTACCTTCCCCTTAGCCGGCTCGCGGCCGCGGGGCAAGACAACCGAAGAAGACCGGGCTCTGGAAGATGAACTCCTGCACAACACGAAGGAACTGGCCGAACATAACATGCTCGTCGACCTCGGGCGCAACGACCTGGGCCGCATCAGTGAATTCGGCAGCGTCCACGTCGAACGCTACCTCGACGTCCTGCGCTTCTCGCACATCATGCACATCGGCTCGACCGTCCACAGCCGCATCCGCAAAGATAAGACGGCCGTCGACGCCATCGCCTCGGTCCTGCCGGCGGGCACCCTCTCGGGGGCACCGAAAATCCGGGCCTGCGAAATCATCGATGAACTGGAAGGCCACAAGCGCGGCGTCTACGGCGGCGCCATCGGCTACATCGATTTTACGGGCAATATGGACTGCTGCATCGGCATCCGCCTGGCCTACAAGAAAGGCAACCACGTCTACGCCTGCTCCGGCGCGGGTATCGTCGCCGACAGCATCCCCGAACAGGAACACCAGGAATGCCTGAATAAAGCGAAAGCCGTAGTCATTGCCCTGCAGCAGGCGAATGGAGGTATCGACAAATGATAGTGCTCATTGATAATTACGACAGTTTTTCATATAACCTTTACCAGCTCCTCGGTCAGTTCGACCCGGACATTACGGTCATCCGCAACGATGAAAAGAGCATCGCCGAAATCGAAGCGCTCCAGCCGGACCACCTGATCATTTCACCCGGTCCGGGACGTCCCGCCAATGCCGGCGTCTGCGAAGAAGCAATCCGTTATTTTGCCGGCAAAGTGCCGATCCTCGGCGTCTGCCTGGGCCATCAGGCCATCTGCGAAGTCTACGGCGGCACGATTACCTACGCCAAGCAGCTGATGCACGGCAAACAGTCCGTCGCTGCACTCGATACGCAGAGCCCCATTTTCCAGGGTCTGCCGCAGCAAGTCGATGTCGGCCGCTATCATTCCCTGGCCCTCGACCCGGACACGCTGCCGGACGAACTGAAGGTCATCGCTAGGACCGACGACGGCGAAATCATGGCCGTCAGCCACAAAGACTATCCCGTCTACGGACTGCAGTTCCATCCCGAATCGATCCTCACGCCGTCCGGTCCGATGATGGTCGAAAATTTCCTGAAACTGAAAATATAAGATGATTATAGAGATTACGATATGGAGGAGAAGACAATGATTAAAGAAGCGATTATTAAGATTGTCAATAAAGGCGATTTAACCTACGACGAAGCGAAAAAGGTCATGCTGGAAATCATGGGCGGTAAAACGACGCCGACCCAGAACGCCGCCTTCCTGGCAGCGCTTTCGACGAAGAGCACGAAAGCCGAAACGATCGATGAAATCTCGGGCTGTGCCGAAGCCATGCGCTCCCTGGCAACCCCGGTACCGCATCCGGGCATGGAAGTCCTGGAAATCGTCGGTACCGGCGGCGACGGCGCCCATTCCTTCAACATCTCGACGACGTCGGCTATGGTCATCGCCGCAGCGGGCGTCAAAGTCGCCAAGCACGGCAACCGCGCCGCTTCGTCCCTGTGCGGCACGGCAGACTGCCTGGAAGCCCTGGGCATCAATATCCAGCAGGACCCGCAGCTGGCGTTGAAGATGCTCAAAGAAACGAATTTCTGCTTTCTCTTCGCCCAGAGATATCACGCCGCCATGAAGTACGTCGGCCCGATCCGCAAAGAACTCGGCTTCCGCACGGTCTTCAATATCCTCGGTCCCCTGACCAACCCGGCAAAACCGGAAATGTTCCTCCTCGGCGTTTACGACGGCTACCTCGTCGAACCGCTGGCTAAAGTTCTCTCGTCGCTCGGCGTGAAACGGGGCCTCGTCGCCTACGGTCAGGAAAAACTTGACGAAATCTCGCCGAACGGTCCGACGACCATCTGCGAACTCCGCGACGGCTACTACCGCACGTCGGTCATCAAACCGCAGGACTTCGGCCTCACGCCGGGCAAGAAAGAAGACCTCGTCGGCGGTACGCCTGACGTCAACGCCCAGATTACGCGCGACGTCCTGAGCGGCAAGATCCAGGGCACGAAGCGCAACGCTGTCCTCATGAACTCCGGTGCGGCCCTCTTCGTGGCCCGGAAAGCCGATTCCATTGCCGACGGCATCAAGCTCGCCGCCAGCCTCATCGACAGCGGCAAGGCGACAGCAGTCCTCGACAAGTGCGTTGCCGTCAGCAACCAGTAAGGGGGCCGCATCATGATCCTTGATGACCTCACGGCGGCGACGGCGAAGAACCTGGCCGCCGACAAAGCCCGTGTCCCCTTGGAAGAAATGAAGGCCCGCGCCCTGGCAGCGCCGAAAAAAGAAGGCTTTCCCTTTGAAAAGAACCTCGCGAAATCCGGCCTTTCCTTTATCTGCGAAGTCAAGAAGGCTTCGCCGTCGAAAGGCCTCATTGCTCCCGATTTCCCCTATGTGGCCATTGCCAAAGAATATGAAGCGGCCGGCGCCGCGGCCATTTCCGTCCTGACAGAACGGGACTATTTCCTCGGCAGCCCCCAGTACCTGCAGGAAATCGCCGCCGCCGTCAAAACGCCGGTCCTGCGCAAGGATTTCATCATCGACGAATACCAGATCTATGAAGCCCGGGCCCTCGGCGCCTCGGCAGTCCTTTTGATCTGCGCCGTCCTCGATGACGAAAAACTGCAGCGCTTCTTCAAACTAGCCGATTCCCTCGGCCTCTCGGCCCTGGTCGAAGCCCACGACGCCGACGAAGTGCGCCGTGCCATTGCCGTCGGCGCCCGCGTCATCGGCGTCAACAACCGCAACCTGAAGGACTTCACGGTTTCCCTCGATACGAGCTGCAGCCTGCGTCCTCTCGTACCGAAGGACATCCTCTTCGTCGCCGAAAGCGGCATCAAGACGGCAGCGCACACGCAGGTCCTGCGCGAACACGGCGTCGATGCCGTCCTTATCGGTGAGACCTTCATGCGCAGCCCCGATAAGAAAGCCATGCTTGACGAGCTGGCCGGAGGCAGCCGTGGTTAAGGTCAAGTTCTGCGGCCTCAAGCGGCCCTGCGACATCGCCTGGGCCAATGAACTGCAGCCCGATTATGCCGGCTTCGTCTTTGCCGGCAAGAAGCGCCGCGTCAGCGACGACCAGGCGGCGGCCTTGAGAAGGGAACTGGATCCGTCCATCCCGGCCGTCGGCGTCTTCGTCGACGACACGCCGGAACATATCGAAAGCCTGGTCCGGGCTGGTACGATCCAGCTCGTCCAGCTCCACGGCGGGGAAGACGAAGCTTATATCGAAAGCCTGCGCCGGCAGGTGCAGGTGCCGATCATCAAAGCTTTTTCCATCGCACGTAAAGACGATGTCGAAAAAGCGCGCCGCAGCCCGGCGGACTACGTCCTCCTCGACCACGGCAAGGGCGGTACGGGCGAGGTCTTCGACTGGGCCCTGCTGGCCCAAATCGACAGAGAGTACTTTCTTGCCGGCGGCCTCAATCCCGACAATGCTGAAAAGGCAGCGGCCCTCGGGCCCTACGCCCTCGACGTGAGCAGCGGCATTGAAACCGACGGCGTGAAGGATAAAGAAAAAATGAAATTATTCATGGCACGCGTGCGTGCTTATAGGAGGTAAACGATGAGTACAGGAAGATTTGGCCCCTTCGGCGGTCAATATATACCGGAAACACTGATGAACGAAATCCAGCGCTTGGAAAAAGCCTACAGCCATTATAAGAACGATCCCGATTTCCAGGCCGAACTGAAAGATTTGCTCGATAATTACGCCAACCGTCCGTCTCTGCTCTACTACGCAGAACGGATGACAAAAGACTTGGGCGGCGCCAAGATTTACTTGAAGCGCGAAGACCTGAACCATACAGGTGCCCACAAGATCAACAACGCCCTGGGCCAGTGCCTCTTGGCCAAGAAGATGGGCAAGACGCGGGTCATCGCCGAAACCGGTGCCGGCCAGCACGGCGTCGCGACCGCTACAGCGGCGGCCTTCCTTGGCCTTGAATGCGAAGTTTTTATGGGCGAAGAAGATACGATCCGCCAGGCCCTGAACGTCTACCGCATGGAACTCCTCGGCGCCAAGGTCCACGCCGTCACGTCGGGCTCGCGCGTCCTCAAGGATGCCGTCAACGAAGCCATGCGCGAATGGGTCAGCCGCGTCGACGATACGCACTATGTCATCGGCTCGACCATGGGGCCCCATCCTTTCCCGATGATGGTCCGCGATTTCCAGTCCGTCATCAGTAAAGAAGCGCGTCAGCAGATCCTCGAACGGGAAGGCAAACTGCCGGCCGCTGTCCTGGCCTGCGTCGGCGGCGGCAGCAACGCCATGGGCATGTTCTACCACTTCATCGGCGATAAAGACGTCAAGCTCATCGGCTGCGAAGCCGCCGGCAAGGGCATCGACACGAAGCTCCACGCCGCAACCATCGCCAAAGGGGAAGTCGGCATCTTCCACGGCATGAAATCGCTCTTCTGCCAGAATGAAGACGGCCAGATCGACGAAGTCTACTCCATTTCGGCCGGCCTCGACTATCCGGGCATCGGGCCGGAACACGCCTACCTGCATCAGACAGGCCGCGCCCAGTACGTCCCCGTCAAGGACGACGAAGCCGTCGCCGCTTTTGAATACCTGGCCCGCACGGAAGGCATCATCTGCGCCATCGAAAGCGCCCATGCCGTCTATGAAGCCATGCAGATTGCACCGAAGATGAGCAAGGACGACAGCATCATCGTCTGCCTGTCCGGCCGCGGCGACAAAGACGTAGCCGCCATCGCAAGATACAGAGGGAGGGACTTACATGAGTAAGATTGGCAACGCATTCAAGCAGGGCAAAGCCTTTATCGGTTTCTTGACCGCCGGCGATCCGTCGCTGGATAAGACCTATGAATATATTCTGACTATGGAAAAAGCCGGCGCAGATCTCGTCGAAATCGGCATTCCTTTTTCCGACCCCATCGCCGAAGGCATCGTCATCCAGGAAGCCGACCTGCGTTCCTTGAAGGCAGGCACGAAAATCGACGACGTCTTTGAACTGGTCAAGCGCGTCCGCCAGACGTCGCAGATTCCTTTGGTCTTCCTGACCTATCTCAACCCGGTCTTCCACTATGGCGTAGAAAAATTCTTTGCCCGCTGCGAAGAAGTCGGTATGGACGGCATCATCATCCCCGATATGCCCTTTGAAGAACGCGACGAATGTGCTGCCTCTGCCAAAGCCCACGGCATCGACATCGTCTCGATGATCGCGCCGACCTCGAAAGACCGCATCCAGAAGATCGCCAAAGTCGGCGAAGGATTCCTCTACATCGTCTCCTCCCTGGGCGTTACGGGGACGCGTACGGAAATCAAGACGGACCTCAAGGAAATCGTCGATACGGCCAAAGAAGTCACGGACGTACCCTGTGCCGTCGGCTTCGGCATCAACACGACAGAACAGGCTAAGAACATCGGCCGCGTCGCTGACGGCGTCATCGTAGGCAGTGCCATTGTCAAGATCATCGCCAAATACGGCAATGATGCAGCACCGCACATCTATGACTACGTTAAAGCTATGAAAGAAGCCACAATCAGCGGTTAAAGGCCGTTCGTCGTAGGTCGTTCATCGTTTGTCGAAATGGCGCAGTCAGCGCCTAATAAATAAGAAAAAGAACCTGCCGCGTTATGCGACAGGTTCTTTTTATAAGTCGATGAACGACGAACGAACTACGATGAACGGCTAGTGTCCTGCCGGTGCCGGCTGGGCGTCGAGTTCTTTGGCCAGATCGTGGTCGGTCATGGCGCAGACGGCCGAGTCGGACCAGACATTTTCAGCGGTTTCGATCATGTCGATGATCGTGTAGATCGGCAGGATGATGCCCATGATGCCGATCGGGGCACCGATGCCGGACATGAGGGACAGGGTCAGGAAGTAGCAGCCCATGGGGACGCCGGCGTTGCCGATAGCTGCGAGGACAGCGACGAAGAGCCAGGCGATCATCGTGCCGAGCGAGAGGTCAAAGCCGCCGTTCTGCATGAGGAAGAGGGACGTGACCAAAATGAAAGCGGCGCAGCCGTTCATGTTGATGGTCGTGCAGATCGGCAGGACGAAGCGGGAGACCTGCGGATGGACGTTGAGGCGCTGTTCTGCCGAAGCCAGAGTGACAGGCAATGTGCCTGCAGAGCTCTTGGTGAAGAGGGCGACGGCGATGGCCGGAGCCATTTTACGGAAGACGTGGATCGGGTTGAGGCCGCGCAGGACGAGGAAAATCGGCAGGACGATGAAGAACTGGATGAGGTTGCCGCCGAGGATGACCAGGGTATATTTCCCTAAGGCACCGACGATGACACCGGCTTCAATCTGTGCCGAAAGCTGAGCCGAGAAGGCGAGGATGCCGACCGGTAAGATCCAGAGCAGGGCCCGGATGAGCGTGAAGAGGACTTCCTGCAAGCCCAGGAGACCTTTGAGGAGGACCGCACGGTTTTCCGTCTTCGGCATGAAGGCTAGTGCCAGGCCGACAGCGGCGGCGATGAGCATGACCGAAAGGACGTTGCCCGATAAGAACGGCTGGAGCATGTTGTTCGGGATGACCGAAAGGAAGTGGTCGTAGTACGTGACTTTTTCCAGTTTCTGCGGTACGTTGGAGACACCGGAATTGATCAGGTCGACAGGCAGGTTGCCCGGCGCGATCCAGAGATAGAGGACGAGGCCGATAGCAGCGGCACAGATCGTCGTCAGCAGGGTATAGGTGACGGCGTGCGCGAAGATGCGGCCCGTTTCTTTTTTGGCTCCCAGAGCCGATAAGGTCGTGATGACAGCTAAAGCGATGGTCGGTACGGCGATGAACTGGAATAAGCGCGTGAAAACTGTAGCGATGAAATCAAATAATTGGTTCAATGCCGGAATACCGAGCCAGCCTAAAATTGCGCCGATGATCAAGGCGCCCATCCACAAGGCAAACTGACGGCCGCGATGTTGGCCCTGGCTGCCGCGGATGGCTTGCCGGGCTTTTTCTTCTACCCGGTCTTGCGATTCGTTAGACATAATATTCTCCCCCTTATTAGAAATTAATAAGTAATTCTAAACGATTTCTAATAGAATACCGTTTCAGTATATTATAGAAGAGAGACGGCATTCTGTCAATGGAGAGGGGACAAGTAAAGAAAATAAAATAAAAAAGACACGTAAAAGGACCGATACACACGCGACATATGTCTACCGGTCCTCTACGGTATAGGATTCATATTCATCTCGTTTTTGGTTCTGGTTACTTTAACCTCGTACAAAAATCTGAAAACAATCATCGTTCGTTGCGCTTGGATTTACTAAACTAACCTATTTGAAAAACATCACACCCATTCGAAAAGTTCGAAGCACTTCAAATCAAGATAAGTTAACTCGTAATGTTCATCGACGAACGCTGCTGATCCTATGGACATTATTTAGTTGTTAATGATCAACGCAATGAAAACTAAATCATCCTGACTTTTGTTTTCCAAGCTGTGACCCTTGCCATCTGATGTGTAAGTAACGTCTCCAGGTTTAACGGTCCGGATTTCTCCGTTGTCGTCGTATTCTCCCTCGCCGGAAAGGATATAATAAGCTTCTGCGTTGTCACTGTGAACGTGATAGCCTAAGGAACATCCAGGTTTCAATGTGATTTCGGCGAACATGCCAACCTTATCCTTCAGCTCGGTGGCGCTCAGAAGGCGTTTCTTCAAGATGTACCCCTTGCCGCCGGCGGCATGCTCTACTTTCTCTATTTCCACTGGACTCACCCCTTTCTAATGCGCTTACAAAGGAATCGGTTTTGTTTGCAATCCCTTTCGCATCTCTTGGCTATATTATAGCATAAGAATTTAAGTTTGTCATGAGCTTGACGGAAATATGTTATTCTCTTTGTGCAAGAGAATGCACGTGACGATAACACTAAGGAATGGATATAAATATCGTTTGGGAATAGTTTGTAGTTTTTAGTTTGTAGTAAAAAAGGGCTCGCCACGTGCGAGCCCCTACAGTTGCTGGCGTTTTCATCAAACGTCAAACATCAAACATCAAACCCATTATTTCTGAAGGATCGGCATGACCTTCGTGGCGTGGGGCATGATGTTGATCGTGTAATCTTTGTCTTTGCCCTGTTCTTTCAGTTTCTTCTGTGCCAGGTCCCAGGCTTCCTGGACCGTGGCGACCGGGATCTGGCCGGTGCGGCGGATATCTTCGAAGTTGCGCGGCAGCGTGACCAGGATGACCGTGTCTTTATGGGTCAGGCAGAAGAGGTTGAAGGCGACGAAGAAAGGAATCGTGAAGCGGGCGCGCAGGGCCTTTTCCATTTCTTCCATCGTATCGTATTTGAAGCTGTCCATGTAGATGGCCGGTTCTTTGATGTCCCGGGCTTCCATGATGGCGATGATGACGCCGCCGTCTTTGACGGCCATTTCTGCCGGGTCATAGCATTTGCAGCCCTGGTAGAGGCTGACGTCGCTCGGATAGCCGCCGGCGCAGGCGAAGACGACATCGGCTTTCTGCTTCATCGGGACGCGCTGGATGTCGAGGACCGTTTCCGTGCCGGAACGCCATGCTTTGTACCAGTCACCGCCGACCATGCGGCAGATTTCGCCGTCGCCGTTGATGACGGAGTGGACGAGGAAGCACGGGTTGATCTTGCTGCACGCTTCGATCATGTCGTCGTTGAGCGGGTTGTCGTCGATCATCAGAGCGCGGGTCTTCGGGTTGATGCCGTGGCCGAATTCGTCAGCCAGGGCATGGCAGTGGTTGCGCTGGATCGTTTCGAAACCGGAGACGCCCGGCAGGATCAGTTTGCGGCCGCCGCCGTAACCGGCGAAGAGGTGCGTCGTGATGCCGTCGACGATAATGACTTTGTCGGCGTCGACGACGTGTTTATTGAGTTTCAGCGGTGTGCCGAGCTTCGTCGTGCCGCAGTCGACGAGGGTCGGATCCATGCAGTCGTGCTGATAGGTCTTGATGCGGCGGATGACTTCTTCACCGCAGACGCGGACGTCTTCTTCCGGCGTCTGGGCGCGGTGCGAGCCCTGGGCGAAGACGATGTAGATGTCGTCGTCAGGGATGCCGGCCAGGTTCAGTTCATCGATGATGTAGATGAGGAACTGGTTGGAATGGTTCCACGTACGCGTGACGTCAGCGACGACGAGGCAGACCTTGTCGCCTTTCTGGACCTTTTCCTGCAGCGGTGCGCTGCCGATAGGATGACGCATGCAGTCGATCGTTGCCTGTTTGACATCGATGGCCGGGACGTTTTTCCCTTCCATGACGTCGGAAATATGTTCTTCCGGGAGCATGACGCTCTGCGAGGTTTCACCAATCAGGAAATTAAATTCTTTTAATGCCATTTCTACCACCACTTCTTTTAATAATAAAAAAATAAACTGTACTTTATTATATCATGTTAAAAGCGGCGCGCAAGTTTAGAATTTTAAACAAACGTTTAACTGACTGCAATGATTAATGAAATCCATTCAGACATTACCGAGATGGACAAAATGAAGATACTGCGAGGCTACGGCCCGGAGTTTCTGTAGCGTCGCCATGGGGGTGGCCGGCGCCGTCCAGTGCCAGCGCGGGAAGTAGCGGCTCAGATGCAAGGGCAGGTCCGGACTGATAGTAGCGAGCCAGCGGGCCTCAGCGTCCATTTCTTCAGGGCTGTCGTTTTCGCCGGGGATGATGAGCGTCGTCACTTCGACATGGCTTACGGCAGCGGCGGCCTCGATGGTTTCGAGGACGGGCCGGAGCGAGGCGCCGCACATCTTTTGGTAGAAGTGTTCCGAAAAGCCCTTGAGGTCGATGTTCCAGGCGTCGATATACGGCAGGAGCTCCTGCCGCGGCGCGGCGGCGATGTAGCCGTTGCTGACCATGACATTGCAGAGGCCTATTTCTTTGATCAGTTTAGCTGTGGGCAGGATGAATTCATAGCTGAGCGTCGGTTCGTTGTACGTATAGGCCAGGCCGATGTTGCCCTGAGGGACATAACGCTTCGCCAGGGCGGCGGCGTCCTGCGGCGTCATCTCCCGCGACGGCGCTTCTTCCTGGGAAATGGTCCAGTTCTGGCAGAAAGGGCAGGTGAAATTGCAGCCCCAGGAACCGAGGGAGACGATGAGCGAGCCCGGATGGAAATAGATGAGGGGTTTTTTCTCGATCGGGTCGAGGGCGGCCGACGTACACTGGCCGGCATTCAGGGCGAGGAGTTTTTCGCCGTCGTAATAGCGGCTGCCGCAGCGGCCGCGATGGCTCTTGGCGATGAGGCAGTGATGGGCACAGAGACCGCAGCGGACGCGCTCCCCTTCATGGGTGTAATAAAGGGCTTCCATGGGCGTCACCTACTTGTAGCGCGTGACCGTGAAGCGGTAGAGGTCCGGGCGGACCTGGGGCGGGATGCCGGCTTTTTCCTTGGCGATGTCGATCTGCTGCTGGACCGTGTCGACGCCGTCGAGATCCGGCAGGAGGAGACCCGTCTGGGCGTGGCTCATGACGATGACGCCGTATTTCTTCGGATCCAGTTCTTTCGGCGAAGCGACGGCTTCCGGCGTGCCCAGGACGTCGACGGAGATGTCGATATCCTTCAGTTCGTCCAGGCTGACCGGGTAGAAGCGCGGATCCCGCGTCGCCGCTGAGACGGCGTTGTGGATGATTTCACTGGCCACGTTCATCTGCATGGGCAGGAAGGTGCCGATGCAGCCGCGCAGGCGGCTCCCCTTGTGCAGGGAGACGAAGGCGCCGGCCTTGTCCTGCTGCAGGTCTTCCGGCAGGTCCTTGGGCACGGCCATGAGCGTATGGTGCGTCAGGTAGTAAGAAATGCTTTCCCGGGCCAGGCGGACGCGGATATCGGCGACAGCCGGCTTTTCCGCCCGCTTTTCCTGGCCTTCCGGCAGATAGAGGGCGACGCCGTAACCGACGCCGAAGGGCCCTTCATAGGACGAGACGGGCATGACCGGGCGGAAGTGGCGCAGGGCGCCGAAGAGGAAGTAGACCGACGGCAGGCCGCACATGCCCGCTTCGTCGATGAGGCTGCGGCTCATCGTCTTGAGGACGGCCGGATCTTGTTTCTGCAGGGCTTCCATGACGGTCTTGTCGAAAATCGCACCTTTCGGCGTGTAGCCGTTGGGCGAACCCGGCAGGAGACGGTGCGAAAGGTCGCCGGAGGCGATGACGGCGATGCGCCGGCCGATGTTGGCCGCGGCTTTGACGACGAGGTCGCCGAGGAGGCTCATGCTGTCATAGTCATCGAAGCGCGGCGCCATGATGACTACCGGGCCGCTGAAGCCGGCTTTGTGCAGGTAATAGAGGGGCACGAAGGTCCCCTGGTCGACGTAGAGGGGATGGCCGAAACGGTCGCTCCAGGCCGCGTCGAGGCGGTAGATATCGGTCTTTTCCGAGGCGACGTGGAAAATCTCTTCGGCCAGTTCCATATCCGTGCGCACGTCCATAGAAAGTTCCGGATAACCGAAGGCGTCGAGGTTGCCGTAAAGGCGCGGCGCCGCCAGGAGCGTCGCCCCGTCGGGGAAGACGTAGTTGTGCGGCGAGACGATGACCAGCGTTTCCGGTTTCTGTTCGACAATCAGGCGGGCCGCCGTCTGCACGGCCTGGACCGTCGAAGCCATTTTTTGCAGCTCGTCACCGCCGATTTCCGGCAGCATAATCGGCGGATGGGGAAATAACCCGGCTGCAGCACAAGCATGTTCCATAGAAATACCTCCTTTGGGAAGATGTGGTGTTAGTTCTATTATACTCCAAATAAAAAGAGCTTGTCGCGTAGCGATAAGCTCTTTTTGTGATTCGTTTGGCAAGACGGCTTACGGTCCACGGTTCACGACCCACGGGAGCCGCAGGCTCCTAATATTCTGTGTCCTCCATGAGGCTGGTTTTGCCGAAGCGGGTCTTCAGGTCTTGACGCTGCATTTTCCACTGCGACGAGGCGATGGACATGGTCGGGTCGTAGTTGGGCGACTGCATGTTGAGGACGCCGCAGATGAATTCGTATTCCAGGTCGTTCGTGAAATACTTGTCTTTATTGGCCTTGATGGCTTTGACGACGTCGGGGTTGCGCTTCTGGTAGCCGTCGGAGAGGTAGCAGAACATGGGGATGCGCAGGACTTTGAAGCTGGCGCCGTCAGGTTGGCGGGCGATGTCGGGGTCGCTGCCGTGGTCCGAGAAGTAGATCATGGCGTCGAGGTTGAGGTTGTCCTTGGCATAGTCGTAAATCTGGGAGAGGACCCAGTCCGTGTAGAGGATGGTGTTGTCGAAGTCCGCTTCCTGGTTGATCTTGCCGTCGTTGAATTTCTGGAATTCCTGCGGGTAGCGGTTGCGGTATTCGATGTGGCTGCCCATGAGATGGAGGACGACGAAGTTCTTTTCCTTCGGATCGACGCGCTTCAAAAACTGCAGGAGGGCGCCGTCGAGGGTCGATTCCTTGAGGTCCCGGTCGACCCATTCCGCTTCGTCGGCCGTGTTGGCGACGAGGGAAATGGGCGTATCCGCGACGCCGACGGAACCCTGGTTGCTGAACCAGTACGTCTTGTAGCCGGCTTTCTTGGCCATGTCGATGATGGAGACCGATTCGTTGAAGGGCTTGTCATTGTAGAAATTCGATTCCGTCAGGGCGTGTTCCAGGACGGGGACGGTGTACCAGACGCAGCTGTAGGCATTGGTGAAGAGCGTGAAGTCCGGATTCGACTTCATAGCCGTCAGCCACGGCGTGTTGGGCACGTGGTTCGGGTCATAGGCGTTCATCAGGGTGCGCGTTTCCGATTCACCGATGACGACGATGACCGTATTCGGGTAGTCCGCCGGGTGGAGCTGGACGGCCTGGAGATTGGCGTACTTATCGTCGTGATTTTCTGCGTAGAGGGTCGAGCGCTGCATGTAGTCTTCCGTATCGAGGAAGGTCCGCACCGGGAAGGCTTCCGTCAGGATTTCTTCCCCAAGAGCCGCTGCCGACGGCGCGATGATCAAAAAGAGCGAGAGGAGCGGTGCCAGGAGGCGGTCATATTTCGTCCGGGGCAGGTCTTTCTGGCGGTAGTTGAGCAGAAAGAGGGCTCCCAAAAGGACGGCCAGGGCGAGGACGATGACGGCGACTTTCAAGAAGCCGAGGGACTGGAAATATTCCAGCGTTTCGGCCGGACCCGTCTGGAAGATGATCAGGGCGCCGGACGTCGTGATCGATGAGTTGTAGAGCACGTAATAGGCCCACTGGAGCAGGATGATGAAGAAGGCCGCGAACTGGACGGCCGTCATCACAATGGCGCCGGGGAGATGGGGCAGATGCTGCTTGACGATCATGTTCAGGCAGAAAAAGATGGCAAAGAAATAAAGCCCCACATATATATCATATATATTGTTGAGGTAAATCGTATTCGTATTGACCAGGGTAATGTAGCTGAGGTAAGGTCCAGTAATGATCCAGCCGATGCCGATGAGGGCCGGCGGGATGAGATTCTGCGGCGACAGGTAGCGCCAGTAGAAGGCCAGGGACAGGACGACGGCGCCGACGGCGGGGATAAGGCCGAAGGTCATGTCTTCGATGTTGTCCGGGCCCATACCGAGGGAAACAAGGAACTGCCATTGGAAGCAGAGGCCATAGATGACGGCAAAGGTGAGGCAGAGCACCAGGATGTGGTGCCGCTTCTGTTTGAGTGCGTTCATTACGTGAGACATAGGTTGCGTTTATCCTCTCTGAGCATCAGTGTAAAATTGGTGTAAACAAGCGTACCGGCTATATTATACATCAAATATCCGCGATAACATAGAGAAAACTGCAAATTTTTATCAGCGAAAGGAGAAAAATATTAAAAAAAGACTTGCAAAAAATTTACGGTCATGGTAGAATAGTTTTCGTTGAGGCACTCCGTGCTGAAACAAATGGTGAAACGGCCCCGTGGTGTAGCGGTTTAACATGTCGCCCTGTCACGGCGAAGATCGTCAG